>JAYVHR010000184.1:0-2834 GCA_043771075.1 Bacteriovoracaceae bacterium | reverse complement strand
TCGAGGCATGGGAACCCGGAGATGAAGGCTCTTTTCAGACCTACGGTGGGATCCAGGTTTTCGCCGGTATTAGTATCAGTATCCTCAATGCGGGAACGGTCACCCTGGGCTGGCAAAACCAGTTCATCGTTTCCATCCAGCGCTTAAAAGACAGCATCTCGCTGACAATCACGGAAGAGAAAGTTGACCGGAAATCTTTTAATATAGGTGTTGAACCTCTGAACGGAACCATCACCCATTTCGACGGGAAACAACTGCAAGCGACTTTCATTCTGAGTTTCTCAAATCCTGATCATTACCAGCTATACCTCGACGCCATTGCGGGGAAACTGACTGAGCTTGATAAAAAGCTTCCTGAATCGAAGAAGCATATTCAGTGGAAAGGAAATGATATTTCCGTGTACTGGGGCGTTCCTTTCCTGATCGGCCAGACCCGATCCCGCGGCAGCTATCATGTGGAAGATGAAGAGCAGGATTATTACCTTGAAGTCATGCAGAATAAAAAAAGCGGGCTCCTCGTTCCACCGGCCTTCCATCAGCGATTTGTGTATCACAATGATGAGAGCATTCTCCTCATGTGGACGACGGACATGAAGAAGTCTGCTCCGGAAAAACTTCGCCTGCACTTCTTTGGCCCTGCCCGCGCCGTCGGGTTCAAAGGCTTTGATATTGACCTCGATGAAAAGCAATACGGGACTGTCATCGGTGAAGTGGGAGTCGTGATCACGAAAGATGACGTGGCAAAATTCTCCGTGCTTGATCCGATGAATGTTTCACTAAGCCTCAAGGCCCGTTGTACGGAATTACTTCTTGATTGCGCCAAAGAATCCAATGGCAGGAAAATCATGAAAAAGTTTTCTGACAGCATGAAAAAGGAATGGGACTTGCGGAAGAAACATCTGGGAATTCTACTGGTGAAAGAGCCGGCACTCCTGCACGCCCTTCTGAAAGAGTCACATACGAGTAAAGAAGCTTACTTCAAGTTCCTGAGTGATCGTTATCAATCGCTGGAAGGACTGACAACACTCGCGTTCGAATAGCAACTGCGTCCATTTGGTTCAGGTCGAGGAGCATCCGGACGCTGTCATGCGACCGGGTGATGACCGGCGAACCTTTCTTTTCGATGAGGCGGATGATGCCTTCGTTCTGAGCAAAAAACGTGAATGAGAATTTTGAAATCCCTCGCTCGATGGCGGCCAAGTAGAGAAGATCGAGAAGCAGAGAACCCAGGCCTTTTTTCTGATAGGGATCGATGATCGTGATGGCGACTTCTGCTTCCGTCGCATCCGATTCCGATTTTACCATCCGGATCACTCCAACTCCGCGATGAGGAGCATCTGCTTCTTCAACTCCTAAAGCGAAATGATTAATCCCGTCTAAGGATGTGAGGTAATTGAGTTCTTTTTCACTGAGTTCACGTTTACTGCCCATGAAGCGGTTGCGGATACTTTCGTGGGACATGTATTTGAGACCGGCCTGGATCTGGGCCTTATCGGCAGGGGTGAGACCCGCGATATTGAATCTTGTGCCCCGAAGTTCAAAAGTTCTTCTGAATTCGGGGCCGAAGATCATTTGATATTTTTCTCTGCCCAGATGCTTTTCGCGCGCTGGAGTTTTTCGTAAGAAGTGATGAGTTTCTGGTGCATTTCAAAGCCCTGAAGATTCATATCAGACTCATGAAGCCCGTCAAACTTCTCAAATCCACCGATGAGCTTAAGTGCTTTCTCAACCATTTCTTTCCCATAGAGTTTGTCAATGTTCGGCATGAATTCATTCTCATTCAGCTCATCATCGATTTCCACCTGAAGAAGAGTGTCGAGACAAAGATACATGAGGCGTCTTTCCGGAGTGAGTGGAGCAAAATGCAGGCACCATTCAGAGCCAGCTTTTGCGAGCTCGTAATTTTTTCCCGCCAGAGCGATCATCGCCTTGAATTCCCCGAAGCGGATTGTTGCCCACATCGTTCCGGCATCCGGAATCACTCCGATCCCATGGGCCACGAGAAGCATGTCATCGAAGCCCTTGTCTTCAATCCTGTCATGCAGGCTCATGAGCTCATCTTGTGTGAGTTCGTGAACCCCAAGAATTTCAGCGCGGATATCGGCGGCAGAATTATTATTATCCCAGGCAAGATCGTGGGGCTGATAAATTTCAGACATATCAGGAACGTGAATTCTGCAGCCATAAACTCCGAGGTGCTCAAAATCCATGATGTAAACATTCTTCTCCATCTTGTGGAGGATATCGATCAGAGTGTCGAATTCATCCTGGGTGGTGGCACGCCCGAAGTTCCAGTCAGCGAATTCAAAGTCAGCCGTTTTCTTCAGGAAGTTCCAGTGAAGAAGACCGTTCGAATCAATGAAGTGGGCCTCAAGGTTCAGGTGATCTTTCACGTCTTCGAGTTCAAATGAAGGTGGAGAGAAAACATCCAGCTGATCCAGGCGTCTTCCCTGAAGAAGTTCAGTGAGAGTTCTTTCAAGGGCAACTTCAAATTTAGGATGGGCACCGAATGAAGCGAACACCGTTCCTTCTTTCGGATTCATGAGAGTCACATTGATCACCGGAAATTTTCCACCCAAGGAAGCATCCTTACAGATGATCGGGTAGCCGTGTGATTCAAGCTCGGCAATGGCTTCCATTACTTTTGGATAACGGTTCAGAACTTCGGTTGGAATCTCGGGCAGGGAAATGCCATCGGCCAGGATCTTATTTTTAATCGAGCGTTCAAAAATTTCCGAGAGCGCCTGAACTCTTGCTTCCGTTTTTGTGTTACCAGCGGACATGCCGTTAGAAACGTAAAGATTTCCTACGATGTTCATCGGAATGAAGAAAGT
>JAYVHR010000183.1:0-6186 GCA_043771075.1 Bacteriovoracaceae bacterium | reverse complement strand
CAGGAGAAACCGGCGATATCCAGTCTTATTTTGAAATGATCGGACTTCCCTACCTCGGATGTAATTCTGAGACGAGCAAGATGTGTTTCAACAAGATCACTACAAAACTCTGGGCGACGGCCCTGGGTGTGGCGAACACTCCCTATATCTTTCTTGCTGAACAAACTTCTGAAGCGATGGAAAGAGTGAAAGGTTTTCAGGCGCTCTATGGCGACATCGTCATCAAGGCATCGAGCCAGGGATCGTCAGTTGGTTGCTTCATGGTAGAGAAGGGAAAAGATCCTACCTCGACCGTGAAAGATGCTTTTAAGTTTTCCCCTTTCGTTCTGGTAGAAAAAAGAATGAAACCGCGGGAAATTGAAGTTTCGGTTTATGAGTTCAACGGAAAACTCCAGATCTCCTATCCGGGAGAGATTATTTGCCCGGGTTCATTTTATTCATACGAAGAGAAGTATTCCGGCGGAAGTCAGACCACAACGGAGACCAGAGCGGAAAACCTGACACCGGAGCAGATCCGTCTGATTACGGACTATTCTTCCCGTCTGTTTCACGGTCTTAAACTCCGTCATCTCTCACGAGTCGATTTTTTCCTGGATGAAGGTACTATTTATCTCAATGAGATTAATACCTTTCCCGGACTAACCCCTATTTCCATGTTTCCTAAGATGATGGAGTCCAACGGGCATTCCTTTAAGGATTTTCTTTCCCAGCACATCCAGAATTTATAGTAAAATAAGTGGATGCTGGGACAGTCGTCCATTCACTCGTTTGTTGATCATCACAAGCTTTCGCTGAAGCTTAAACCTATTCTCGTGGGTGAACTTCATCTCGCGAAGAAACTGAATAATCCGGCCTACATTTTCCGTAGCGGACTTTTCATCCCGATTATCAACGAAGGTTCAACTCCCACCCGCGACATCATCAACACACTCATCAAGAATTCTTTTCATGAAGTTTTTGTTTTTGAAGATGATCTCGCTGAGATTAAAAAGAACCTCGAAACGGCCCTGATCAAAATCACACGCTCGCTTTCCGTCGGTGACCCGATTGAAAACGGAACGAAAGATATTAAACTTCTTTCGTTGAATCTCGGTGGTCTTTACCGGAATCCACACAATGATGAACTTCTGATGCTCCAGTTTCAGAGCTCACAGAACCTTTCCAAGTTTTTGATGGATAACAGAAAACTTCAGCCCCAATTTTATGAGAGCCTCCAGCGTGAAAACTTTCATTTCACCCTGGCGCAGCCGATGCTTTCCTCACTCATGCTGCTTTCTTTTCTGCAGGCGATTCATCTCTTTCATGACAAAGAAATGGAAAATCTCTTTCTTGCGAGTTATCTGAAAGATATCGGGATCGCTATGATACCGGACAGTAAGTATGACCTGAAAACTCTGTCGGACCGGGATAAAGACATGTTCTCGAATCATGCGGATTATTCTCATGATCTTCTGGAAGGCCGTGTGCCCCTATCGAAAAATTACCTGACTATAATACGAAACCATCATTTCCTGAATCACAAGATCAAGGACCTCGCGCTTAAGCGTAAGTCTAATAAAGAAAATGAGACCATCCTGGGCATCGAGAGCACACTTGTAGCTGTGTTTGATATCATCGTAGCGATGACTTCGAGGCGCCCCTTCAGGACAGAACGCTCGATGTATCAGACTCTCGAAGTGATTAAGAAGATCATGGCTGACGACTACCCTCAGGAATTCCGCGCGCTGGTTGTTTTCCTCAAGCAATTTTACCGTAACTAAGACTTTTCAAAGCGTTCACTTTCTTTCCATAATCAAAGCATAAGAAAAGTTTCAAGGCTGAAACTGGACCAGACTATTCTAAGGAGGGAATAATGGCGCAGGAACAAAGTCCACTCACCGGTATTATCGAAGAAGATAAAGTGGTGATTGATTTTGGCGAATTCGAGGGCAAATCTGTACTCGAAATCGCGGACACAAGACCAGAGTTTTATCAGTTCCTGTTAGATCAAAAAGAGACCGGTAACTTCTCCATCAGAAGAACCAAAGACAAGATCTTCCGGCTCTACATTCATCAGACACATTTGAATTAAAAAAAAGGGAGCTAAGCTCCCTTTTTTTTTATATTTTTTTTTCATTTTTCAGTTTGATGAGATGTTTTTCGATGGTCATACGGGCATAAGGCCAGAGTTCTTTCGACACACCTTCGTAAATTTCTTCCAGCATCTGATCAACTGACATTCCTTGCTGGTGCATAGTCATCACCTGATTCTCACGCGTCCGACGGTGATCAAGAGTATTCTGAAGAATGTTCACTCCCCCAAGACCAATTCCATGCGAGGGAAAAACGACTCTTGGATTGAGTGTGATCACTTTTTCGAGAGTCCGGAAATACTCCGCCATGTCCCCTTCTTCATCTCCGATAACAACTGTGCCGACACCCTGAAAAAGGTCTCCTGCGATGAACCAGGACATATCAGAACTTGCCAGAGCAATCTGCCCGCGGTCATGACCGGGGACTTCATAGACAACAACATCGTTATTCAACCACTTCGTCACAACATCGCCTTCTTTGACAATCGTGATTTCAACCTTATCAAAATATCCCGGAATTTTCCGCGACAGGCGGTCATGAGTGTCCTGAGACATAAGCATCGGGACATTAAACTCCGCCGCGAGCCTGGTCGATCGCTCATGATGGTCCGGGTGATGGTGCGTGAGAAGAATTTGAGAAAAGCCAAAACGGCTCAAAGTTTTTTTGAACTTATCGTATTCAGCATCATCTCTGGGAGAAGGATCAAGCAGTATGCCCCCGATGAGAAATGCATTTGTCCGGGTAGCAGGAGGCAAGGTGTGTGAGAGGGGCATGATCTGAAGCACGCCTTTCACATTTTCGATATAGGGAACGTGATTTGAATTATCATAATCAAAATTCAGATCTATCTTTCGCACTCCTGGGTTCCGTCCGAGAGTCTCGATGAGTTTAATGACGGGAGGAACGGCGAGAATCTTACCTTCCTCATAACATTTCACGAGTTCAGGACATGTGAGCCAATGGGCCTCACGTGCTTCATTTGTATCAATGACAAAGGGAACTTTCACATTGAAGTGAAAACGAAAGAAATGAGTGGCGAAGCGGTAGGGATTAAAATCGGGAGTGACGGCCAGACCCAGGAAGTCCACCCGATCGACTCTTCCCGCTTTGATCTCTTCCCGGAAATCCACTCCCAGCTCTTCCATTCCTTCCCGGACGGCAGCACCGAAAAGCCTGGGATCAATTCCTTCTGTCACGGGGTGAATGATGAAATAATCCTCATCCTTCAATTCCACTTTTCCGCCGGGAGGCGCCCAGTATCCGGGAAATGCTTTCAGGTAGTTTTGTCTCTGGATGGCAAAAATCTCGTCTCCACAAGTCATCACAATCGAGACTGCGTCGATGATCTTGCTCATATTTTATATTTCCTTGCGGCAGCGTATCTGACTTCCCGATAACCTTTCACTGAATCAAGTTCCCGCAGTCGCTGTCCGGAGACACCGCTAAGAAGCTCAGACCTGATCTTTGAAGAAATTTCTTTTTCCTTCTTATGCCACTCAGGCAGAACCATTCTGAGAATACGGAGATGGCGCATGATTTTGAGCATCCAAGGACGGGGAGAAAAATCGAATTCGATCTTCCTTCCGGCAATATCAAATGCCGGACGATTGATATGAACAATTTCAAAGCTCGTTCCGAGAGTTGAATACTGTTCCCGGTCTGCTTGCGTTTTAACGGGAGAAATCATCACGTGAGAAACGTAGACTTCATCCTTGATAAAATAAGTACGCGCAAGAGTTCTCAGAGCAATCTCAGCATCCGCTTTATATTTTTGTTTCAGGACAATGGCGTCTTCCAGAAATGCCGGAAAATCCCTTCCCTGATCAAAGACAATCAGGTCGTGAACGTAACAGCCAATATGTTCTTTACTGATTTCGGGAAAATGAAAACCAAGAACTTCAGTGTTTGCTTTCCACAAGCGGATGATCCGGTCTTTTCTCTGCCATGGATATGCAGCCAGTGCGACACTTTCTTCGAGGTAATCAGGTTTAGCGGGGATTGCCGGATGATGACCTTCCATTATCCACTCGCGCCCGAGCTGGAAAGCCTCGAGGTTGAGTCCGATTTCAGCTTTAGGAACTGAGACCGAGATGGCTTTCTCCATATCGCCGAGGGAGAAAGGAAGTCTTCCTTTCTGGAAAGCAATACCGAGAACCATGGCCGAGGCGTAAACCGGTCGACCAAATCTTTCAAATGAAATTCTCTTAAGTGGTGCCAGGATGAGACGATCACCAAGTTTTGACTTAAGTTCCTCACGGAGTTTTTCCGGAGTCATGATTTCATGATCGATTCCGCGATCAAGAAGTATCGAGAGCGGCACCTGGTAATCTTCATCGGCAATGAGTAATCCATCCCGGGACAAATATTCAATCGCACGGCTTCCTTCAAGAAGATCCGGCGAAAGGACAAGATCCGCTGTTCCCACTGGGACAACCGGACCATGAGATTTATTCTGGTTATAAATGGAAAGGTGCGAACTCACAGATCCATTCCGTTGTGCCAGTCCCTTCTGATCAACAAATTTAAAACTGAGATCAGTTCTTCCGCCCATCGACTCGGAAGCTTCAGCGAGAACGCGGGAGATAGTTGTCACTCCCGAGCCACCAACTCCAATGACAACAGAGCGGAAATCTGCTCCGCCAGCAATGGCAGCAAGATCCTTCTTCATTTGAGGAAGAGTCAGAGTGGTCGAGCTTTCGAATTTATTCACCGTCCGGTATTTCGATGGATGATAGTTATGAACTTTCACAAGTTCAAAACTTGGACAGGCCTTAATCTTGGTACAGTAAGAATCGGCCACACAGATTTGCGGGTCAATCATGACTTTCGTGCCATAGGCATCTTTCGACTGGGATAGACCCGGGCAGCCAGTCATCTCCACACAAGCTCGGCAATCTTCGCATGCCTGAGTATTGATCTGATAAAACTCCCTTACCGCTTCAGTTTCACCTTTCGCGAAAAGTTTTCTTTCATCCCGTTTTTTTCTTCCATGGAAAGTGAGACCGCATTCCTTGTTGGAGACGATAATTTTCACGCCAGGTTTCTGAACGTAATCCAGTAGAAGATTCTTATAAAAATAACGATCCGAAGGATTGATCTCGATAGCTTCATCGACTCTGAGAGAACGGGCCACATCCAGCATATTCTGGCGTGGACGCTTATCCCCTTCAACGGACATTCCACTGACCGGAGTCATCTGGTGACCGGTCATCGCAGTATTGTCATTATCGAGAAGAATATAAGTGATGTTGTGGCCGGACTGGACGGAATTGGAAATCGACGTCATTCCGGAATGGAAGAAAGTGGAATCTCCCATCAGAACAACCGATGGATTCGTGGTGAACAAATCAGTCCCGGCACCAAGTGCTCCACCCTGTCCCATCGCCGAGAGATCGTGCATCTCGCGGAAGGGTTCAAGGAATGAAAGCGAATAACACCCGACATCACCATGAGAAATGAGATTGATGTTTTTTTCAGAAAGGCTGGCACGAACATCTTTCATGATGGAAAGGGTTTCCCGGTGCGGACATCCCGGACAAAAAGTCGGAAGTCGTTTCGGGACCACGATATTCAGCTTCAATGGATCGGCGGCCGGAGAAAGGCAGATGACCTCTTCTTTCATATTCAGAATCACATTTAGTTTCTGATAAATGATTTCGTACGAGAGTCCTCCGTAAGCTGGGAATCCTTCGACGACGCTCTCACCGTGACGGAATTCTTTTCCGGATACCTGAACCGGAAGATTGTTCTTCATGATAAAGGCGCGGAGTTCTCCTTCCAGGAAACCCCGTTTCTCTTCCACGACGATAATGTGTTTTTTATTTTTAAGAAACGGAAGAAGCTGGTCTTCATTGAAAGGATATGATGTCGCTGCTTTGTAGAGTGAGAAGGTGGAGAGAAGATCTGACTCCTCGAGAACCTGCTTCAAAGTCTCAAAGACTCCCCCCGAGGAGATGAGTGCTGTCTCAGATGAAGTATTTCCGAAAACCTGATCAAGGTTCATCCTGCTAAGGATGCCCTGAACTTTCGGAAAGCGATGAAGAATCATTTCCTTATCAGCTAGAAGTGAATTCGGCGGCACCATGACATTTGCAGTCAGATTAAATTCGGCCG
>JAYVHR010000182.1:0-2295 GCA_043771075.1 Bacteriovoracaceae bacterium | reverse complement strand
AACCTCGATACAGGAAGATTGAATGAATCAGCTTCCATGTCTCAACGTATGGATGCGGATCTTGCCTTTGAATCATCCGAGAAAATAAGAAACGAAATCCAGGTCCACGTTGCTGGTTCCGCCCTCATGCAGTCTCACGAGTTCTCTGCCCTTGCTCTCAAACTTCTTAAATAATCAATTCACATAAAAATTTCCTGACGCAATCATTGCTACTTGCCATGCGGAGTTCAGATTTTTAAAATAACCCATGGATCATTCCTTGCATCACGCGCAGCAAATAGCCCAATCAGGACTATCTCTCAGCGATCGCTTCCGGGATTTTTTTTCCGAGTATGGGTTCATGCCTCACGGGCATTGTTACCTCTGGAAGCCCTGGCTCATGGGGATCCACGTCGTTTCCGATCTCCTGATAGGACTCGCCTACCTTTCTATTTCCATCACGCTTTACGGATTGGTGAAGCGCACGAAAATTGGATTTAACCGGATCGTGATCTGCTTTGGGGTTTTCATCGGCGCCTGCGGCATCACGCACTTCATGGAGATATGGAATCTGTGGTACGCCGAATACTGGTGGTCAGCATGGGTCAAGGTGATCACGGCCACCGCGTCGGTGTTCACCGGAGTGTATCTTCTTAAACTTCGCGAGCCACTGATTGCACTTGCGGATACCGCTCGGATCGCAGAGAAACAGCGCCTGGACCTCGAAGCGGTGAATGATAAACTCGCGCAGTCGCTCGCCGCGAGTGCCGAGGATTTTACGGCCATCGCGAACTCCATCCCTCAGCTCGCCTGGAGGGCAGATCCCACTGGATTCATTAGCTGGTACAACCAGCGCTGGTATGATTTCACCGGGAGCACACTTTCGGAAATGCAGGGCTGGGGTTGGGATAAAGTCCATCACCCTGATCACATCGCTGCGGTGACGGAAAAATGGAAAATTCATCTCGCAGCGGGGAAAGAATGGGAAGATACTTTTCCGCTGCGGAGTAAATTCGGTGAGTACCGGTGGTTTCTTTCCCGCGCAGTTCCTGTCCGTGACAAGAACGGAAAAGTCTCTCACTGGTTCGGAACGAATACTGACATCACCGAACAAAAAAATGCCACCGAAGAAAAAGACCGACTCTTAAAAGAAGTCGAACTTCAGAAGTCGCGCTTCGAGGCCGTGGTCAATCAGATGCCCGCAGGTGTTGTCGTCGCTGAAGCTCCCACCGGGAAACTGGTTTACGGAAGCTCGCGCTTGAGAGAAGTCTGGGGTTACGAATTCATTCCCTCAGAGAACGTAGAGAATTACATCCAGTGGATTGGCTTCCACGCCGACGGCTCTCAGGTCCAGGGACACGAGTGGCCCCTCGCGAGATCTCTCCAGAAAGGAGAAATCGTGCGGAATGAGGATTTTGAAATTCTCCGCGGCGACGGAAAACGCGGAATCGTCCGCCTCTCCTCCGCACCCATAAAAAACAAAGAGAACGAAGTCATCGCCGCAGTCGTGGTCTCACAGGACGTGAGCGAAGAATTCCGCGTTCAACGCGCGCTGAAAGAAAGCGAACAGAAATTCAAGACCATCGCAAACGCCATGCCGCAGATGATCTTCTCCACTCTTCCGGATGGCTTTCACGATTACTTCAACGATCAGTGGTACGAGTTTACCGGAGTTCCTTTCGGTTCAACCGATGGTGAAGGCTGGCTGGGAATTTTCCACCCGGATGATCAGGTTCGGACGACAGAAGTCTGGGAGAATAGTCTCGCCACAGGAGCCGACTACGAAATCGAATATAGATTAAGACACAGAACCGGCACGTACCGCTGGGTCCTCGGGCGTGCCCTGCCGATTAAAAATGATTCGGGAAAAATCATCCGGTGGATGGGAACTTGCACGGACATTCATCACATTCGGGAAACCGAATCAAAATTAAAGGCCGCAGTTTCAGCGCGCGATGAGTTTCTCTCGATCGCTTCGCATGAATTAAAAACTCCGCTCACGGCACTCCGCCTGAACACTCAGGTCATCATCCGACAGATTGGCAAAAATGACCCATCAGCATTCGCTCCGGAGAAAATTGCAAATTATGCGGATCAAACATTACGGCAAGCAGACCGGCTGAATCGCCTGGTGGACGACATGTTGGATATTGCCCGACTGCAAACAGGAAAACTGGCCATCCAATTAAGTAATGAGGATCTGGTGGAGATCATTCGGGACGTAAAATTCAGGATGAACGATCAGTTTAAAAATATCACGGGCTCGGAGCTAGCGATCGAAGCACCAGCATCTCTGAAGGGAGTTTGGGATCGCCT
>JAYVHR010000181.1:0-6449 GCA_043771075.1 Bacteriovoracaceae bacterium | reverse complement strand
TCATCCCCGGGGGTTCTATGCTTTTACGCCGTCTCATCACGGTTCTGTTTTTCTTATGTGCCGCTTTATCTCTGAAAGCAGAAGTTCTTGAGGCCTGGCAGGGTTTTTCTTCTCCCGAAATTCTGAGTTCTGGTTTTACTCATTCTTATTTTTCCCTTCCACTGGAGGGAACAACTTCCTATAACGGTCCCCGCTACTGGTCGAGTGACTACTGGCCTTCAAAAGCTGGCGGGATCAACAATCGCTGGTCTTCTTCAAACCCTACTGGTTTCAGAAATAATTCCCCGAAGAGAAATGAAGTTCTTCGCATGACCCGCAATCAAATTGCGACTCTTGCTCCTTCAGAAAAATATGACATCTTCATGGGTCGCTATGATTACCCGCTGAAGCAACAGGTTGCTGCTTCTGTTTCCGAGACTGCTCAGGACTGGGAAGGCATCTGTCACGGATGGGTTGTGGCCGCTCTTCATCACAGTGAACCGACTCCGAAAAATGTTGTGAACGCTGATGGAGTTGTTATTCCTTTTGGCTCTTCCGACATCAAGGCCCTCATTACTTATTTCTATTCGATCGATCAGAGTCACGCTCCTACTGTTGGTCATCGCTGTAACTTTGGACAATGGACAGGCGGGGAAACTGATTGCGATCAGGATCTGAATGCCGGTGCTTTCCATATTATTATCGCGAACAGAATTGGTCTCGCTCATGAAGGCATCATCATGGATGTCGAGCGCATGGATCAGGTCTGGAATCAGCCGGTGGTTGCCTACAGATCACAGGTTACTGCGGAATTCAGCGCCGGAAGATACGCTGCTCGTGGGACTGTCCGCGAACTTCGCCTCACCACTCAGGTCTGGTATGTGAATGAAACGGATAACAACTGGAATCCGGTTCACGGAACGACACTTCAGAAATTTGATATGAAGGCATTCCAGTACCGCATTGAACTCAACCGCAATAACGAGATTATTGGTGGAACATGGGAATCAGAAGAGCGTCCGGATTTTATCTGGCACAAAGAAAAAGCAACATCGTTTGATGGTTATTTCTTCCGTCTTCCTTCGCTTCTGAATGATGGGATTAATTAAGAGCAGAAACCAACACGTTTCATGTTCTTGATGAAGTCCTGGGCTTTTTTCTTCGACGAAAGAAGCCAGCTCACCCAGCGGTCTTCGCCGCGGAACAAGGTGATGAGAGTCGTTTTTGATTTTTTCTCGTAACGAAGAATGCAGCGTCTGGCGATGATGCGTTCTTCGCAAAGACCTTCTTCCTGAAGGTTGGTCATCTCAGAGTAAATTGAATCAGCAGTCGTATCTTTCAGAGACATCTTTGAGTGGATCGTATTTCCGCTCACAAACTCCACCACCCGAAGGCCGATGGACTGTCCCATGCGTACGTCGCAGAAATCTGCGCGGGCGTGCGCACTTCCAAGAATTAATAGGAGGAGAACCAAAAACTTCATCACACTTTCCGTTTGTTAATCTCCCCCATTCTAGTGGGGATACAGAATCTCTTAAAGCTAAAGCGTTAAAGGGTGTAAAAGCTCTCTCCTGTCCAAGCTTTAGACACCCTCCGGGAGAGGGCAAAAAAGACCATTCTCCCTGCGCTATTCCAGTGACTTAGGGCCGGGTTAAAATAAAGGAATGAGAATACTGATTTCCCTCTTCCTGACCTTCAATTTTATCCTCCCCTCGGTCGCCCAGACGACCCCCGATCCTATTGTGACCGAGACTCAGACTTTTCTGAATAATACGGAAGCGCAGAGAAGCGGCGGAATGGCCAACTCACTACTTATCATGAGTCTTGCATCGCTGGGTTCGGTGATGCTTTCCACCTGCACACCAGTAACCGCAGGAAACCCGCTTCCACCTTCTTTAATCGCATTTTCCGAGGCGTCTGCTGCCTATGTGCTGGCGGAGGTCACTGCGGCCCGTGAGCACAAGGCAGATATAGATTTAAGAGAATCGGCCCTGAATGCCATTGCTGATAATCTGAGAAGTCGTGGAGGTGGTGATGTTCAGAGAATCACTTTCGCTGAAACAAAAAAAGAACTGGAATACCTGCGCGCATTTCTGGATATGAGAAGAACATGGCTTCTCGCCGCGACCATGGCCTTCATCGCAGCCGCTTCAGAAGCACAGGATGAGGCCTCGGCCGGAACAACTGATTTTGATATAAACTGCGTCGGCACTCTCGGAGCAGCTTTTCCGGTGGCCGCTGAATTGGGAATTGCATTTTCCACCGACGGTGGCCCGGCCGAAAACATTGCAGGATATATCGGAGGCGTTCTTCCTGTCGTCTCAGCTCAGATCCTTCCTCTCATGCAGACTCCTGATGGGCGTTCAGTCGTGGCCAGCATTGCGTCCACTACATCCTCTCTTGTGGTCGATGAACTGAGTGGACTCGCCTCGGGAGTTGAAATCAATATCGGAAAAACCGATGAAGCGATCACGGCCTTTGATGAGGATAATGGTGTCGCTCAGGATTCCGGATTAGGAATTGCTCCGCCCACTACTCCGGTTTCACCATCGGGTGAAGCAAGAGATGCCGGATTCGCGATTGCTCCTGTCGCTGAGTCGGCCAGAGGTGAAGCGTCAGTGAATGCTGCCGCACCGACAAGTACAGCAGCAGCTCCGCAGGTGCGAACCTGCGCGGAAAAAAACGAAGCGAAGAAATCTCTCGATATTAAAAGCAATTGCAAGACACCGGTGAAATTCCCCGTCGTGAAATTAAGAACGAATATTCCGGCATTAAAAATTGCCGTTGAGGCGACAACGAAATTCGCCAATGCCCTTGCGGCCGGGAATATCAAAGAAGCCAATCTTGCTGCGGCTTCAATCAATGCCCTCGCCGCAAAAATTCTTGAGAATAAAGAAGTTGTTTTCAAAAAGATGAATCTGGCGCGACTGAAGCGGGGAAAACCGATGCAGGATCTTGACGGTGAGACAAAAAAACTGATTACTAAAATGACTGCTGACATCAGGACATCGGTAACTCAAAGTGGCGGCGCCAAACTTCTCGCCAGCACAGCAGCGTTAACTCCAGCGGCTGGAGCGATAAAACCTGACCCGAAAAAAGACATTCCGGAGATAACCAGCGAACTTCCACTACGGCTTCGCGGGAAATATCATTACGAAAAAACGGTACGCGCCTCTGAGAAAGTAACGGAAGTGTCCGGACCGGTGCTGGTAAAAGAAATTCCTAAAGATGTCTCGCAAGATAAAAGCTTAACTCTCTGGGAGCAACTTTCGGGACGCTATCAAAGTAACTATGGTCGCTTCTTTAAACGCAAAACTCCTCAGCCTTAAAAGAGTGGCTTTTTCCACCTTAAGACCCCATGGCAATGAGCTGAGGACAAAAATACTCAGGGCTCAGTTAAAATTTTCAAATACTTATTCTAACCATTAAAATTCCTTATCCCCATAGGAATATATCCTTATACTTAGTATATGAATAAACTCTTCACACTTGTTATTTCGTTTGTCCTTTTGGTGGCGCCGGTAGGTTTCGCGGCCGAAAATGCCAGCGATCAGTTCTCGTCAAATCCTGAAGCAAAAGCCAAAGGAAGTATGATGAACACTCTTATGGTGATGTCTACCTCTGCGATGGGAACTTCGATTGTTGTGGGATGTGCAGGAGGTGGAGTTCTCGCAGGATCGAGTGTGGTTTTTGCAGCCGGCTCTCTTGTGTATTTATTAGGTGAAATTGCTGGTGGTAAGGATCAGAACAAAGTTCTTAAAA
Source organism: Bacteriovoracaceae bacterium (assembly GCA_043771075.1). Lineage (GTDB taxonomy): Bacteria > Bdellovibrionota > Bacteriovoracia > Bacteriovoracales > Bacteriovoracaceae > Peredibacter. The sequence continues at coordinate 2,708 of JAYVHR010000181.1, read as the reverse complement.
AACGTGCTTCAGACCTTGAGCTTCTCAAAGATAAAATGAGTGGCGGTGGAGATGTCCAGCGCGCGGCCTTGGAGCAAGCTCTTAACGAACAGAAAGATACGCTGAAATTTATCAATAAAAGAAAGATGTGGTTGATGGCAGTTAACGTCGCATTTACAGGGGCCGCAGGTCTCGCCATAGCTGAATCGATTCCACCAGGATCATTATTATTCGCAATGGTGTGTCCAGGAGTTCTGCCTGCAAGCTCTCCATGGCTTCTTGCTATCGGTGGTGCCTATGCGGCCACTGTGGGATTAACTTCGGGTGAACCAATTGCTGCTCTCCTGGGACCGGTACTATTCGTAGCAGCTGGAATCTTTGTTCCGGGGCTAACGGCACCGCAAACACGGGCAATTGTGATGTCGGCCGCAGCAGCTACTGCCTTCATGCTCACCAGCGAACTCGGAGAGAAAGCGAAAGTCGTAAAAGAAAATATTGAGAAACTGGAAAAAGCTCTTGCCCAGTTTGATTCTGAATCAGGAACGGAACAAAACTCTTCTTTAGCTCAAACAGAAAGTGATGCGCTTGCGAATCAAACTGATCGAAGTGGAGCAGCGGGTAGTGCTTCATTGAACGCTCTCTCTGGAAACACAGCTGCTTTGCAGGACTCAAAAACCTGTGCTTCCAAAACCAGCGATGGAAAATCGATTTCACTAAGTAGTAATTGTTCCAATACTCTTAAGCTGGCATCTTCTCCCACGTCCCTCAACGCTAATTTACCTGATCTCACTCAAGCCGCGCAAACTTCAGCTGAAATGGCGAATGCCTTTGCTGCGGGAAATATTGCAGCAGCAGAAGTTTCTGCGGCCAGTCTGAATGCGATGGCCGCCCGGGTGAATGCTGCAAAAGATTCAGCTCTCCTGAAGCTTAATGCAAAACTCGCGGAGACCGGGCAACCCAAACTCGACCTTGATGGAGAAACTAAAAAGATGGTTGCTTCCATGAATTCAAGTATGGCCGGTGCTATAGAAAAAGGAGGAGCTCCACTCATGGCCGCTGTAGGACCCATGACTGGATTAGGTTCAACCTCTGGACTGATAAAAGCAGATGAATCTTCCAAAGTGACAGCAGTGACTTCTGCACCAATTGATGGGCCCTCATTAAGACCTGTCACCGAGGCAATACTTCCTGAGTCCGGGATTGCAAATTCCGGAGCTGTCAAACCTGAGAAAACAGACTCGCTGGATAATTACGAAGTGAATGTCGAGGATGTTGCAAAGAATTCCGGAGCGTCCATCTGGCAGCAGGTATCAAACCGCTACCTGATGAACTATGGTAAATTTTTTGAACGTAAAAGAGTTGAATCAGTTACCGACTAGGCCGCCACTGGCTTCATCTTCGATTTCACCCACGGGATGAGCATCGGAAGAATGGACACAAAGATCACACCAAAAATCACGATGTGAAAGTTTCTCTTCACCACCGGAAGATTTCCGAAGAAATAACCCGCGAGGATGAAAGTGAAAACCCAGAGGAAGGCGCCAGCGACGTTGTAGGAGAGAAATTTTTTGTAGTTCATGGAGCCTACGCCGGCGACAAATGGTGCGAAGGTTCGGGCGAAGGGAGCGAAACGGGCAGCAATGATCGTCAGGGATCCCCATCTGGCGTAGAAGGCCTGAGTATCGGCGAGATGCTTTTTCTTAAAGAAGCGGCTGTCTTTTTCAAAGACCTTTGCTCCTAGTTTTTTACCGAGGTGATAGTTCACCGTATCTCCGATGATTCCGGCCGCAGTCAATGTGATAAGCAGCACCCATAGGTTCAGTCCATCTTCCAGGGCCGCGAGTGCACCGAGAGCAAAGAGAAGTGAATCTCCCGGAAGGAAAGGTGTCACTACCAGTCCTGTCTCGCAGAAAATAATCAGAAAGAGGATGAGATAGATCCATGGACCGAAGAGGGACATCCATGCCAGAAGGTGTTGGTCGAGATGGAGAATAATGTCGATAAATTGTGTCATGCCACTATTCTAAACAGTGAGTATTTTTTTGGAAATCAGAATTCGCAGATTGCAGGAATAAATCGTTCATTGAGATCAATCAGGTCAACTGAAAGAGGCACAAACTTCACGTGCTTTCCATTTTTCTTACCGCGACCGGCCCGAAGATCCACATCACAGGACTTGTGATCATTAGGATCAAGTTTATCCGCCCAATCCCGCACAATACCTGTGAGAAGGTAGCGCCCTTTTTTCCAGGAAATTTTCCAGGTGATGACATCACTGTCCCTGCCTGAGCCTGAAGAATCAACTGTGAGATAAAAAGAATGGTTCTTCTGGAGTTTCAGTGTGGCGCCCGGACGCGCTCTTCTGGGAACCAGACTGCGGTTGGAGAAAATCTTCTCACGGGGAGAACCATCAGGAACGCCACGGTAAATAACGAGCTCACGATACTCTCCCCCACTGCTCACGGGGGTAATCATCACTGTTTCCGGGAATCCGTCACCATTCCAGTCATGACTAATGCGCTCTTCATTGTCGGTGGAAGGCACATTCTTGCCGCGGGATTTTTTCTCCGTTGAGCAGGAGGCCAGAAGAATAAAAAGTAAAAAATAATGCATTCAACTTATCATGGTCCGGAAGGTCATTGAGTGCAACAAAGTTTTTTACTCAGCTTTGCTCCTTGGGTCACTTTTCCCCGACCGACATTATGAATTACCCCCTTACTCTTCAGAAA
>JAYVHR010000180.1:0-3418 GCA_043771075.1 Bacteriovoracaceae bacterium | reverse complement strand
CGCAGGTCACCGCGTATTCCCGGGTATTGTTGTTCCACCAAATATTCTTCGTCTCGGTGTTTCTGAAAATGGTCAGGTTGAAGCTTATACCAGAGAGTCAGTTGAGCCGATTTCGCTTGGTCAGATTCCCGTCTTTACCTTCGTGAACCCGGTTGGTCTACGCTCTGAAGGCGGAAACTATCTCGCTGCCACGGTTGGTTCAGGTCAAGCAATTCAGAACAGCCCGGGTGAAAACGGTTCGGGAAATGTCATGCAGGGAGCGATTGAAGCTTCCAACGTGAACGTCATGAATGAGATGACAGATCTGATTAAAGCTCAGCGCGCCTATGAAATGAACTCAAAAGTCATGGGTGTAGCAGATCAGATGCTTCAGACCGTGAATAACATCAGGTAATAAATGAAACTATTTCTCGCCCTCTTATTTTTCATTCCTGCTGCCTTTGCCTGTGAAATCAGCATGCCTCATCGCCTGGTTATCCTGAGTGAAGACATGAGCGGGCAGTCACCTGTAGTTACGGCGAATTGTTCTGAGGAAACAGTCAGGGAATTTCATAAAACTCTGACCAGTCTTGAAGGCAGGATCTCATCATCTCAGCTGACCGAAATAATGGCAGCGAAGAATCATGTCATCAAAATTGACCAGCACATGGTTCAGATACAAAACCTTAAATCATTCATCCGTGAGCAGCTTGCCGTACCGGCGGGAGTTCATGTGAAGAACACGTACTCAATCAATTCATCCAATTTCCTGGCCCTTGCACCTGGTGATCAGCTTCAACTTTATTGTTCCGGCTGCATGTGGGGCAACAGACAGACGATTAATCTTTCGGTCGCAGGATTTGATGGAACGAGACGTGATCTCGTTGCCGTGGCAGATTTTGGGAAAATGGTCAGGGCTTTCCGCCTTACTCGTCCCCTTAATTCATTCTCCGAAATCACGGTCTACGATATCAAGGAAGAATATACCGAGGCAGTCCCTCACATTCAATTCATCTCGGATGTTGAGAACCTTAAATATTATAAATCGAACAAGCCTCTCAAAAGCGGTGAATTACTCCGTCTGTCTGACCTTAATGCCCTCAACATTGTGAAGGCAGGTCTCAAGACAGAAGTGATTCTTGAAAACGCAATGGTGAGAATTAAAACATCCGGAATCAGCCGTGGGAACGGAGCTTTCGGTGACATCGTAGAAGTATTCCATCCTCAGAAGAATAAAAAATATCAGGGTAAAGTCATTGATAATAACAAGGTACTAGTAGAGCTATGAACCATTTCATTCTTTTCACACTTCTTCTTTTCACTTCATGCGCTAATTACGTCACTGGTCTGCATAAGCAAATGGATCGTGAAGAAAGAGTGGCCCGTGGTGGCAGTGAAAGACCAAAACAGAACAACGCTAACCAGGCTTCGTGGCGTGATCGTTTCCAGCCAGAGCGTGATAAGCGGCCGGTAAAAAATCCTACGACCTATAGCCTGAGTGATGGCGGTCCTTCAGGATCAGTTCGTCCTCCGGTTAAGCGCGATTATCGTCCTCAGCGCTATCAGGCCGATGACTTCAAGGATAACGAGGGCGATGGAAGTCTCTGGGCTAACCAGGGTTCTTCGGCATCTCTATTCACTTACCAAAACGATAAACATACCGGTGACATGGTGATCATCAATGTTCTTGAGAATCTGAGAAACCAGATTTCCTCAGAGCTGAAACGTCAGTTTCCGGATAAGCCTATTCGCAAGAAAGATGGCGATAAAGACAAGAAAGATGATAAAGCGGCGGCGGCTGCTCCTGTCGTTCCAGGCCGCGAACAGGATAACGACATGGACATGAAGATTTATGACAAAATCTCCGGCACCGTGATCGAAGAACTGAATAAAGATTACATAGTCCTCAAAGGCAGGAAGGAAGTGATCTTTAAAAAGGAAAAAAGGGCCATCGAAGTACAGGCTCTTGTGTCGCGGAAGGACATCATGGAAAATGATTATGTAAACTCTGACCGTCTTCTCGAGTCGAGAGTCTTCATCCTAGGAAGGGAAAATTAAATGAACAGATACCTGCCTTTTCTTCTGTGTGCCCTTACCCTGCCTGTGTGGGCTAACCAGAGTCGTATCAAGGATCTGGTCACGATTAAAGGTGTTCGCGAAAATCCACTGATTGGTTACGGTCTAGTTATCGGCCTCAGCGGTACTGGCGATGGTGGCGGCGAAATTACCAATACATCTCTTAAAAAAATGTTTCAGACTCTGGGTCTTAACCCTCAGAAGGAAGTGTCCTCAAAAAACGTTGCTGCCGTTATTGTCACGGCCAAACTTCCGGCATTCGGAAGAACCGGTCAGGCACTTGATGTCACCGTTTCTTCTATCGGAGATGCTTCATCGCTTGCAGGCGGAACTCTTCTCGTCACTCCCCTGAAAGGTGGTGATGGCCAGGTTTATGCTGTTGCTCACGGAGCACTTTCCATCGGTGGCCTTGATAAAGGAAAGAAAATGGCAACGACTGCTCTCATCCCTGAGGGCGGAACAATTGAAAAAGAACTCGAGCTCGGATTTAACGATAAAAAAGCTATCCGCATGGCCCTCAATCGCTCGGACTTCACGACTGCGGCCCGGGTTGAAAGAACAATTAACCAGGAGCTCGGTGGGAAATACGCGACTGCAACTGATGCCACGACGATCGATTTGATCATCCCTCAGTACTACGAAAGAAAAGTGGTTGAGCTGATTGCTAACATTGAAAACTACCGGGTCGTTTCTGATACCCATGCCAAAATTGTAATCAATGAACGGACCGGAACCCTCGTGGCCGGTGGAGATATTGTCCTGAAAAAGTCGGCCGTCAGTCATCGCGATATGGTTCTGGAAGTGAAAGGTGGAGCAGAAGGCTCTGTCAGTAAGTCTATCCAGGCGATGGAGCAGGCCACGACAATCAATGACTTAGTGAAAGCATTGAACGCTCTTGGCACCACTCCGGATGATCTCATTTCAATCTTCCAGGCCCTCAAAAAGAACGGATCTTTAGTAGCTGATATAGAGCTAATCTAGGTCCTAGGTCAAATTTGCCCAGGGGGGATATTCTCTAACACCCCCCTCCCAAAAAATGCTACACTCTAAAGAGAATCTCATCAGGATGATGGGGTTAGAAAACCAGGATGGTAAGAGTGAAAATCGGCACCGATCACAAATCATTTCCCGCCGCTCAAAAAACCAATCCCGTTAAACCGTACGAAGAAATTGCTGAAGGCATGGAAACGAATTTTACGTCGTACATGCTCGCAGAAATGAGAAAGTCTGTTCCTAAGGAAGGGGAAGACACACCGGCAATGGATTACTACAATTCTTTGCTGGATTCCGAAAGAGCTCAGCTTATGGCAAAATCAGATAGTGGTCTTGGAATCAAAAAAGTTATCCTCGATCAGATTGTGCC
>JAYVHR010000179.1:0-2865 GCA_043771075.1 Bacteriovoracaceae bacterium | reverse complement strand
GTTTTTCAAGTTCCTGATAGTGCCTCACCACTTCTCCCGGGGAGCTTTTCAGGGAAAGCTTCTGAATATTCTTAAAATAGATATATTCCTTAAAACCTTGACCCAGAATTTTCGCCCGCGTTGCCTGATCAACACCTTTGACGTGAAGAACACTGGAGACTGGATAAAGTCCCTTGAGCCTTGGATTAAACGCGACCGGTATGGATTTTGTGTCGCCCGGAGTTTTCTTATAGTAGCCATATACTCCGTCATCGTAGATGAGAGGCGGCATGTTGGGTTTCCATTCATTAAGAGGAATGGCGCCCAGGTTTGCAGCGAGGATATTGCCACGGGCAAGCTCAACTTCAGAGTGAGGAACGACAAATCCTGCCAGCTCATTCAGATTGTAAGGCTTGGTGGAAGCAGGGGCGCGTGATATTTGCGGACTTACTGTTGTCGGCATTCTTCTTGTAGGATGAATTCTTTTTGGTTTCGGAATGGATGTAGGTGTACGGCCAGGTTCAGAAACAATTTTCTCTTCTTTCATGAAGAAAAGAATCCCTGCAACGAGAGCGACCGGAATCAGGTGAAGTGGTAGAAACTTTTTATTATTCACAGATGTCCATGAATGTTAATTGCCCAACCGGTAATGCTTCCCTGGTCATCAATATACTGATCTTTGAAAAAATCTGGTGAGACGGTTCCGTCATCTGTGAAATCAGTGTCTCCATTTGTATCTTCAACAGGAATATCCTCAGGATCATAAACAGAAATTGTCCACACCCCACCGGAGTCTTCATCCAGAAAGGCATTCGACTGAAAGTAGTAAGTATCGTCACCGGCGGAGATACTTCCGGAATCAACCAGAACTAATCTGGAAACAGTTCCCAAGGGACTGGTGAGATGAACTGCCAACTGCTCAGGATTCGGATGATCCGTTGTAAGTTTCACCTGGACAGCTTCAATGGTTAAGCTTGTGACACCTGCAATCGTTGAAGAGGCAGGAGTGGCAATGTTTTCAGGAATCGGAACAACAACTGCACTCGTATGGGTCCAGACTCCTGCGCCGTTTTCTGTTCTTACATAGGTTCCCAAAGGACCTGCAGGTGCAGGAACCCAGCTCGCGGCCATCGTTACAGCGGCATCAGCATCCACAAGTCCGTAGCCATACCAGTTGGAGAAAAGTACTCCCGCCGCGTTTGTCATCCACTTGTAGTCATAAACGTATCCGACATAAGAGATAGATGGATTCGGATGTGTCAGTTCATTGCGTACATCCGGGAAAGCAAAATCATTGTCGATCACTCTGGCAGTAGCTGCGAGAATATATTTCACATCCCGCCAGGTGAGATCCCGATTGGCCTGAAGCATGAGGCCGACAACACCTGAAACAATCGGTGCTGCTGAGGACGTTCCATTCATCTCATTGGTATAATCACAAAGTGGATTTAGATCGCTATCGTAACCATAGTTAAAAGGATTCTTTAGTTTATAGATAAAGCTTCTGAAACTGAATCCTGAGCTGCAATCCTGAATGTCAGTTGTATAGATAGCAGGAAAATATTCAATTCTTCCGCTTCCTACATTCACTAGTCCTTCGCCACCGAGACCACTGATCCAGATAGCTGATCCAGGAGAAGAATAACTCGATTTGATTCCATCTGCGCTCACTGCGGCCGTTATAATTTTGTACGGCAAGGCGAGAGAAGAAGTCATATTCGTATTACCTACGGAGTAAGCATACTTGGCATTTGGAATTAGGACCAATTTAAAGGATTCATTCCCCGCAGACTGAACATAGACTGCACCTTTCCCAGCGCGAAGAGTACTGACACCGTCTTTGAAAGCATCGACGATATCATCATAATCATTTATGAAAAAGGTCTGAGCTCTTCCGTAACTGTAGTTGAATACATCAAAATCTCCGTCGGTCTGATCAATGTTTTTGTCAATGTCAGATGCTAAGTGATCCGTTGCTGTCGATGAAAGGATAAATTTAAAAGCACCAAATGTTGCTGAGGGAGCAACTCCTCGTCCACCGAGATCGTTCCAGCCTTCAGCCGCTACAATTCCGGCGACAGCTGTTCCGTGAGCTTCATTGCCGGAAGGGTAAGCTTCTGAGTTACGCCATCTCGTGGGATCAAGAAAGGAGTAGTTTCTGTGTTCAAGCGGAAGATCGTTTCCATCGAGATCTTCATGGGAATAATCGACCCCACTGTCTGAAACGGCAATTTTAATTCCTGCCCCGAAAATTCCGGCATCATGGACTTCTTCTATGTTGGCATCAATTCCAGATGTCGGAGTAGAGTCAATTGCAAGTGTTGTGCTGACAAAACTTCCTACATCCTGACCGGTGTTATTTAAATGCCACTGTCTTTCATAAAGAGGATCGGTAGGAGCTCCACCGGAAGTTCCGCCACTCGTGCTGGTGCCGCCAGACGTTGTGCCACTGCTACTATCAACTGAAGCATTGTCGATCTTTCCCTCGTCCTGCACGCAGGCGTATAGAGTCAGAAATACAGACAGCATGAGTAAACTACGCATAGAAATCTCCCTGTATGCTCTATCGGAATAGAAAACTTATTTATTAAAGGAAGTTCGCTTGATCGCAACACTCGGGAATGTGCCCTATTTTTCCGGGGCAATCCTCCACATGAATCTGCGCTCTTAACGTCTTCCGGGGGTTTCCACTCAGGAAATCTGGCCCGGGCCTTGCTTTTAAAGGGAGTGAATCATCATGAGGTGCCACGGGGTACGCCCTGACACCTTGAATGAAAACAAGGAGGTTTTTATGGCCACTACTATGAATCATACAAGTCAGCGCGGTACGCGCCCCGCTTTTGCCACGCGCTCAAGCATTCAGAAAGTTTGTATCGTTCTCGGTGC
>JAYVHR010000178.1:0-2049 GCA_043771075.1 Bacteriovoracaceae bacterium | reverse complement strand
ACACAGTATTGTCTAAAGTTTAGACAGTCAGGATGATTCGCTTATACTTAAAAAACTCCTCTTTCTGCCGATAAGTCCCTCAGAATGCATTTGTTCTTAATCCTTTCTTTTTCCATTCTTTCTTACGCCTCAGCGAGCGTTCAAAACGTGTGCGAGCTCGAGAGACCTGTCCTGTCTAGCGTAAATAATCTCCAGGAATTGAACCAGAGTCTCTGTGATCTGCCGGGAGTAGGAGAAGATGCTCAATTGCAGACTCTCACAAACGATACCCGGGAAATTATCAGAAGGCTGAGTGCACCTGTTTCTTCCAACGAGGATAATATTTCAGATGATCCTCTGGATGATGCCGCTCTCGTAGCTGGTCTTCGTTCGATATCTGATCTCCTCAATGAACGTCGCGCCCCGGACTCTTTCCGACCGGTGAGAAATGATGAAGTTTCCGGCGCCATGACATCTCTTTTCTCAAGCTTCGGAACAGAGGCCGCCAGAAGACAAAATCCCCAGGCCTACTACCAGGCGTTGCGGAACGTACTTTCCCGCACCACTCAGGGTGCACGGGTTCTGGAATGTTTTGAACGTTCCGAACCAGGTGTGAGAGGAAGTGCTGTTGAGTTTTTTGAACAGGGCAAGAAACGAACTTCCATGGCCGCAACTTTCCAGGCAAGATACAATGAAAATGGCGCTGACTATTCTAAGATCATTACGCTGAATTCGTCTAATGAACCTGCGCTCACGCTGACACTTTTAGCTCACGAGCTACAGCATTCGTGCGATACCCAGGACTCGATGAAGCTTCAAAATGATTTGCGCGCACTGGAAGAAAGTCGTGATCGCCTTTTGGGAACAGATGCCTCACAAAAGGCCCTTGATGCGAGTGCTGATGAGATTGAGCGCTTCAATGCGCAGATAAATGTGAGCGATGCTATCGATGAGCTTCGCGCCTACCAGATGATGCCGGGAATTTTTTCTGAAATTGCATCTTATCATCCCGCTTTCTTCTGCCAACAATACGGGGCCGGAAAACTATTCGGAAGACAAGTTTACAATACCGGCGAATTCATGAGTTCACTCGAGAATAGAATTGACGATGGAAGTTTCATCCGGACACTCATTGACAGTTATACGTCAGGCGGCGGTTATGATCCCGCGAGTTTCTATGAAATCGACGAAAGTATCAGTGACTGGCGCAGAGATGCACAGGGAAACATGATTCTGAAACCTGAGGTGAGGGCCGCGATCACGGCGGCAGGATTCCGTGTCCCGTAATTTATTGCTTCTGATTTTATACCTTCTGACTTTACCGGCCTATGCGGGAGTCGAAGAAAAAAGCATCAAGAACTACATCCAGAAAATATACTTCAAATCCAGAAAAACTCCGCTAACTCTCCAGCCCGACAAGAGTATTCCCTTTGCCAGCTCTCACCTCTTCCACGTGCGGGACATATCCTCACACAGAGGCTGGACCGTTTGGGCCGATGAAAAAGGAAGAGTGGTTGAAGTAAGTACATGGGAAGTGCGTTCATTCTTCAAGTCCATTTCACCAGGACTCGCCAGGATGAAATTTATAAAAAAAGATAATAATGAAGCCGCAAGAATTTCGAACGCACTATTAAACCATCTGGGGACTTCCCGGAAAGAAGTCATCTGCCGGACAGAGCTTGAGCGGGCGGTCTGTCATATTTCTTTTTCCGAAGGTACATTCGCCTCTCAGAAAAATGTCCTGAAGTTTGATTTCAAACAAGGCTACATTCTCGCAAATTAGTTCTGCACACCATTTAAACCACAACTTCTGCTTTCCGCTTCAGGGACCTGGCAACCTACGCTTTCACGCATGCCTGGTGCTCTTAAAATGGAAAGACCGATGCGGTTGTTACCCGAAGTATAACCTCCGCCTTCATCCGAGTCGCAAAGCCCGTCCGTAGCATTTCCTACAGTGCGGATGACTTCATTTCCCTGAAGGTTCTGAGCGCGGATTCGACCGGCGAGGATTTGTCCTCCCCACCAGTCAGCAGTTGTTTCTTCGGCCATCGGATCAGGCCCTGACGGACC
>JAYVHR010000177.1:0-8183 GCA_043771075.1 Bacteriovoracaceae bacterium | reverse complement strand
AACAAGGAAAAACATATGACGAAACCGATTCCCTCCATCAGAAAATACATGACCACTGTCCCTTTCACCATTGAGAAAACAGCGCCTCTTCTCGAAGCTGCTGAACTCATGCAGAAGAATCACATTCGTCATTTACCAGTCCTTTATAACGGTAAGATTGAAGGCATTCTTTCCAGCACAGACATCACGATGATCCGCACATTGAAAGACGTGAATATTACAAACCTCAGAGTGCTGGATTGTTTTACTCCAAACCCTTATCGAGTTGGACCTGACACACAACTCGACACTGTCCTCAGTGAAATGGCAGAGCATAAGTATGGCTGCGTTCTGATTGATGACAATGAACATCTTGTCGGAATCTTCACCTGGGTAGACGCTCTCAAGGCGACAACTGATCTGCTTGAGACACGACTGAGGAAATAACATGAAACTTTCAACGCTTTTGCTTGGCCTGGTAACGACTGCTGCACTGGCAGGTCCAGTACTTCAGATGAACCGTGCCTTCATAGCGTTGTCTGATCTCATCCCCTTTCTTTCCGATGAAGGACGCTTTCGCGAAAAAGCGAATAAACCAGCCATCGAAAAAAGTATCCGTGAACTCCGTCAGGCATTTAAGGATGCGAAGCACGCATCTCTTCTGAAAGAGGATCTGTTTGCTCCTTCCTATGCTGTGATCCGGGAAAATATTGATCAGAGTCTTAAGGCCTTCTCTAAAGGGGATACCGAATTTGCTCATTGGCGACTTCAGGAAATGACCTCACAATGTCTCGACTGTCATACACGTCTCCCTCCGTCATACGCTTCAAGTTTTCAAAATGGTCAGATGACTGTCGATACTTCGAAATTTAAAGATCCGTATGACCTCGGCTTGGCCCAGATGATTGTCCGCCGGTATAGCGATGCCAAGGCCAGTTTCACCCGTTCAATTCAGGACCGGCTAATCAGGAATGATGACACGCATATTGATGAGCCTTTTAAGCAGATCCTTCTCATGGGTACCAAGGTGCTGAAAGATCCGGAAAATCAGATCGCTTTTTTTAATGACTACCTGAAAAATGACAAACTATCGCCGGAAATGAAAGCGCGTCTCGCTCTATGGGTCTCCGACCTTAAAGATTGGAAAGACGAGCCTTCTCTCAAAACAGGTTTTCGCTCAGACCAGGAAGTAGAAAAATTTATCCATAAAAAGATGGAGCCACTTTCAGTAACGATGCTTTTTGACGGAAGCCGAGATGTGGACTTGCTTCTCGCTACCGGACTCCTCTCTCATTATTTTTTTGAGAACCCAGAAACTAAACTGGCACCGGAATTGAGCTTCTGGCTGGGATGGTCGGAACTTTATCTCAAGCGCGAAAATTTCTTTGGTTCCGGAGACCGCTTTTTAAAACAATGCATCCGCCGGTATCCGGCGCATCCAATGGCAAAACAATGTTTTGATGCTTACAAAGAAAATATAGAGTTTTCCTTTTCCGGCTCCGCCGGTGTCAATATTCCCTCTGATATGAAGGAAGAGTTAAAACAACTCGAATCCCTCATCAGGAAGAAATGAGCCGCGAACGTCCGCAGAAAGTTATTAAGGCAAATGGCGGAGAAGAAAGTTTTTCAAGGAATAAGCTTTTCCGCTCGCTCCGGCGGTCGGGTCTTCCTCCCCGAAAGTGCAGCCTGATCACTGACAAAGTTTCCTCTGAAATTTATCAAGGTGCCACGACCAGGGACATTTATCGCAGGGCCTTCCAGCTCGTCAAAGAAACTTCTCCGGTAGCGGCCGCTCAGTATTCTTTAAAGAAGGCCTTGTTCGAACTTGGGCCAACGGGCCACCATTTTGAGACATATGTCGCACGTTTTTTTGAAGCACGGGGATATCAAACTGAAACCTGCAGGACCATTCAGGGCAAATTTGTCACGCACGAAGTGGATGTAATCGCCATCAAAGGGACTGAGAGATACTTCGTGGAATGTAAGTTCCACAATCGTCAGGGAATCCGCAACGACATCAAAATTGCTCTCTATGTGAAGGCACGCTGGGATGATCTCCGGGAAGGCCCGGAAGGAAAAAAACTCACGGGTTTTTATCTCGCCAGCAACACCGCCTTTACCAGTGATGCTGCCACTTATGCCAAAGGCACAAAATTGAACCTTTTGGGAGTCAACGCCCCTGAGTCCCGCTCGTTTTTTGATGAAATCCGCGAACTGAAACTTTTTCCGATTACGAGCCTCAGAAGACTTTCAAAAATAATCCGGAATGAACTCATTGCAAAAGATATTCTTCTCGCAACCGAATTACTCTCTGAGAAAAGACTTCTGATGAAAATGGGAATGACGGAAACAGAGTTCGGAACACTTTCTGAAGAAATCGCTCTTTTACAAAGGAATGGAATATGAAACTCAGATTCTGGGGAGCGACGGAGGGAGTGACGGGATCGGCGACTTTTGTCGGGCTTCCGGAAGGAACTCTCCTGGTTGACTGTGGATTATATCAGGGAGATGAAGCAACAGAAAAACTTAACCTGAATTCTCTTCCGGTTCCACCTTCAGAAATTTCGGCCATCATCATTACCCATGCTCATCTCGATCATACCGGTTATCTTCCCAGACTCGTGAAACAGGGATTCCGCGGTCCTATTCATTGCACACTTCCCACGGCGCATCTCATGCGGATAATTCTCCTCGATAGCGCGAAGCTCGCGGAGGATCAATTTTATGAGACGTCAGACGTCACTCAAACGATGAGTCTCATCAGACCCCATGCCCTGGATGAGCACTTTGAACTCCTGGGCGCTAGTATCACAATTCAGTCCGCGGGACACATCCTGGGAGCAGCTTCCATTTCCATCAAGGCCCTGGGAAAAAAGATTGTCTTCTCAGGTGACCTCGGACGTGAAGTTGATCCGTTGTTGCCTCCCCATCATCCGGCCCCGAAAGCCGATGTACTGATTCTCGAATCCACTTATGGTGGAAAGTCCCGGAAGGACAATATGGAAAAAGAACTTCATTCATTTCTCATGACGGTGTCACGTGAATCACGTGTCGGTATTATTGCCAGTTTTGCGGTTGCACGCGGACAGTTACTTCTTGAACTCATTCATGAGTTTTTTGAGCGCCACCCGGAAGAGAAAGTGAGAGTAGTGATGGACAGTCCCATGATGAAAGAGGCCAATGCGGTCTATATGCGCTTTGCCGGACTCACCAATGCCTCAGATAAATTAATTAATACTCTTAAGGAAGTTGATGCCATTGATTTTGCCGGTGAATGGGAGACCCTGAAAAAAAAGAAAGGCCCCCTTATTATTCTGAGTTCAAGCGGCATGGTCTCCGGTGGGCGGATCACGCGGCATCTTTATAACTGGAAGGATGACGAGAGTGCGATCCTCTTTCTTCCTGGATATCAGGGCGAGGGTACACCGGGCAGGGCGCTGGCAGCAGGCAAGCGTGAATTAAAACATGCCGGAAAAAATTTTATCTGGAAAGGTGAGGTCCGGACTTCTGATGCTTTTTCTTCGCACGCTGATCAGGGAGAACTCATCCGCTGGGCGACAGAAAATAATTCTTCTCCCCGGATCTTTCTCATTCATGGCGAGAAGGAAGGAAAACTGATTCTGAAGAAAAAACTGGAAGAACGTGGTGTCAGTATTGTCGATGTTCCGGCCCGCGGAAGTCAGTACGAGATTTAATGCTTTCGCGAGAACATATCCCGGATCTTCCCCACTCTTTCAAGATTCTTCATGAGCTCGGGAGAAAGTAATCCCGACTGAGTAAGAATTTTATCTGAGAGAAGTTCCCGGAGAAAATCTTTTTCCCAGAGTGGTGAATACGTCGTTTTCGAACTCTCTATTGCAAACTTCATCGCCTGTTTCGCAGTTTGCGGAACAATCTCTGAAAATTCCTCCAGGGCCCGGGGATTTTTTACTATTGTCGGATGAATTAAAGATTCAGCAAGTTTTTTTCCTGCCTCTTTGTGCTCAGGAATGGAGTAATCCAGAGCTTTCAGGATAACTTTCGTTTCTACGTCCGGAATTTTGACTCTTAATCGCCGGAGGCCTTTGATCTCAGCATACATCTCAAGAAGATCCCCGTAGCTCACAACATCCGGCCCCCCGATCTCGAAAATTTCATGGCCCTTACCTTCGCGGTTTAAAGTGACAGTGAGATACTTGAGAAGATCAGAAAGCGCCAACGGCTGACAGGGCTGATTGAGAAGTTTCATCTCGGGGATAAAGGGAAGTCTCTCCACAATCGCTTTGATCATTTCAAAAGAAAGTGAGTGCTCTCCTAGGACAATACTCGCGCGGAACTCGATCATCGGAAGCCCGGAGCTCCCGAGTATCGCTCCCGTTAAATGCCTGCTCCGCAGATGGGGAGAAAGACTCAGTTCTTCTTCACCAAGTCCACCGAGGTACGTGATCGATGCACCCGTCGGACGAATCCAGTTGATGAAATTCACGGCGAGCATCGCCTCGTTGTATTCGAAGGCCTTCTTGTCGGTTTTGAGACCATGGACAAGGAAAAATGCGCGATCAATATGTCGAAGAGATGGCAGTGTTGATGGCTTCAGCAAATCTCCGTTCAGAGTTGTTACTCCTGCCGGAGCCTCTGAGCCGGAGCGCACGAGTGCAAAGACTTCGTGTCCGTCTTTCACCAATTGGTTGATCAGATTTTTTCCGACAAAACCATTGGCACCTGTTACCAGAATCTTCAGACCAGAGTTTGCGGCTGGTGAGCCAGTGACTCCGGTTTGCTTTTTATTACGTGCCATTTGAGATGTTCTCCGAAGGCCTTCATCACGATTAGGTGAACGAGGGCCTGACTGTATTTATATAACCACCACGGAAGGCTCGGTCTGAATTCGTGAAGGGCCGACATCACATACTGGCGGTTTAGTACTTCGCGGAATTCAAGTCTTCCTCTGTCCTGTTTGCCGGATAATATTCCCCCGACGACGTAAAGTAACTGACGATCGGGAGAACTTCTCTCCACACTTTTTTTGAGAATCAGAATCTGGATTTCCGGATGCACGAGATAAAAAACACAAAGTTCTCCGTCAATTTTCACCTTAATCAAAGTTGAGAAAAAATTCGGAAGCCAGTTGAAATACTCATCGGCTACCCAGATTGCATCGCGCCCCGGAGGAAGCACAAGCCGCTGAATGGAGCGCACATCGCGCTCCACCGGATTGTAGGCCTTGTAACTATGAGGAGTCATTTTAAGAAAAGCATCCTGCAAGGTTTTGTCGAGGCCCGTCGTCAGATCTTCCGGGAATGGCCATTGCCGTGAAGGGTCAGCGATCATTTCATGCTTAAGGCTCAGCACCAGAGGATAGACAAGGTTTTTCGGTACCCCTGTCACGAGTGACACCCAGAATCTTGAGAGGAAAAGCGGGATAATATTGAGGGTGATTATGGTGCGCGCTTTTTTCACATGCGCCGCCGCTTTCTGCATCAGTCCCTGGTACGAAACAATTTCCGGGCCGCCGATATCATAAATTCCACTCGCGACTTTCGGCTCAAAAGAACTTCTCTCCAGAACCTTCAGCATATCTGCGAGGGCGACCGGTTGCGATTTCGTATTCGTCCACGCAGGACAGATCATCACCGGTAATCTTTCAATCAGACGCTGAAGAATCGTGAAAGATGAACCATGCGGACCGATAATCAATCCAGCGCGGAGTGCGGTCGTGGGAATTCCTGATTCACGAAGTGTAGTCTCCACTTCCAGTCTGCTTCTTAAATGCCAGGAAAGCTCAGTGAAAGGAGGAATCATTCCGCCCAGATAAATGATGTGCTTAAGTTTATGCTCGTGTGCCGCACGGACAAAATTGTCCGCCATGATGAGATCGAAATCGTAAAATGTTCCCTGCGAAAGTGAAGCTGAAGGGAGCATGGAGTGAACAAGATAATAAGCTTCTTCACATCCTGCCATGGCGAGCTGAATGTCTTTCAGCGAAAATAAATCGCATTGCTTCCAGATGAGACGGGGATTTGTTGTGGGACGAGGCTTTCGCGAGAGAGCAACGATTTCAACTCCCTCATGTGCGAGGAGAATTTCAATTAACGCATGACCTATGAAACCACTGGCACCGGCAATCAGGATTTTTTTCATGGAATCCCTGTGAATGTTCCGCCCAGTGTAGCATAATCAAAGAATGATCTTCATGCGAATTCTACCGGGTGTATTGAAAGAACTCATGAAACACGTTCCCACGGTTCTCTTTCAGACTGTGGAATGGTCTGAAATCGTGTCGGAAATTCCTGTCATATCGCGCAGGATGATCAACAAGGAAGGTTACGCGGAACTCGCTGACCTCCAGAAAGAATTCCTGAAAGACCTTCCCCTCTGCATCCGTCACGAGCTGGTGAATGGTCCGCGTCTCCGAACTGGTGATGGTGCAACTATTCTCGCGCTTTATTTCCGCCAGTTGTTTTCTCCGAACGGAGTTTTTCTTGATCTCCGCTCCGCTCACTTTAATCACGAAAGCGATGTACTGCTCTGGAATCCGGGAACACTCTGGACAAAATTTGCGGAAGATTTCCGCGAAGGACTGGTGGAAGTTTATGATGGATTTTATCTCGGAAAAGATGACCTCTACAAAAATGGACTCATAAAGATCGGGCTGCTGGATCCGTCATGGCCTTCTGAGGATCAGGCAAAGATCATGGATATTTTCCGGAAGCATTTCGGATCTGCGCAGACTGAAAATGTAGAATTTAAACTTGAGCATCTTCGCTCAGGCATCATTGCAATGGCGCAGTTTCTGCTTGAAAAGAAAGCGCGTATCAAAAAAGACTTCCTCTATCTCGGGATTTATCTGGTGACGATGTACGGTACTCTTGAAGAAACAGCTGAATCACTGCCGGTAAAAGAAATCTATCTGTCGAGCCGCATCCAGATACCTCTTACTTCCGTAAAATCGTGAATGATAAATTCCGTTTTCCCCTGTAGTTCCCAGTCTTCGTGAGAAGTCGCCACAGCAACCACCATACATTCCGCCCCAAGACCTGCCTCAATTCCCGCGAAAGAATCTTCGAAGACTACGCAGAACTTGGGATCAATTTCGAGTTTGTCACAGGCCATGAGATAAATTTCAGGATCTGGTTTACCATTCTCAACTTCAGTCCCGTCGATAATCACATCGAAAAACGGACGAAGCTGAAGATTATCGAGGGTCCAGTCGACATTTTCAGTCGGTGCGGAAGTCGCTAGAGCTATCTTCACCCGGCTGCGCTTCAAGCTCGCCAGAAAGTCCAGAAGGCCGGTGTGAGGAGCGAGTGCTTCAAAGTAGAGGTCACGATAGAGAGTCTCTTTTTCCTCGGAATAGGTCTCGATATCCTCATCAGTGGGATCATCAAAAATCATGTTAAAAAGGTCGCGATTGGTCTTACCGTTAAACTGGTCGCGGTAGATCTCTTCGTTAAGCTCAAACCCGTAACGGTCTGCAAACTCCATCCACGCCTTAAAGTGATATTCGTGATTGTCGACGATCACTCCATCCATATCGAAGATAACTGCTTTAATTGTCATAGGTGTCCAAATATAACACACAGGGGAGATTTTTCTCAAACTATTGATTCCGCAAGGGCCCCGGGATACCGTTCCCCAATGAATATTCTGATCATCTGCCTCTTAAGTTTGTCGGCCTTCGCAATTCCGGAAAAGGACTATGAGTCCGTATGGAAGACGCAGGTACTTTCTTCTTTAGATTCTGTTCCAGCAAAAGAATTCATCAATCGCCAGGGAAAAAAAGTCGCCTACCGCACTTATATCCGCGGCGCCGGTTTACCGAACATTGTTATCTCCCCCGGCCGCCAGGAGCCGATGAAAAAATACTACGAGCTCGTGCATGACATCCAGGATGCAAACTTTTATCTCATCGATCATCAGGGTCAGGGCGAATCTGAAAGACTCTTAAAGGACCCGCAAAAGGGTCATGTGATTAGTTTTCAGGATTACATTAACGACTTCACTTTCTGGATGAATACTCACGTTCTCGCCGAGACAAAAGGTGAAAGACTTTATCTCATTGCTCACTCGATGGGAGGTGCTATCGCCACCCGCTACATGGAAAAAAATCCCAACATTTTCAAGAAAGTCGTTCTCTCAGCTCCGATGTATGACGTCTACACCAAGCCTTATCCTGGAACAGTGGCCCGCGTTCTTGCTAAAGCTCTCATGCTCGCAGGTCAGGG
>JAYVHR010000176.1:0-3000 GCA_043771075.1 Bacteriovoracaceae bacterium | reverse complement strand
ACTTCCACAGCATTCGCCGCAAGATACCAGGTCATCAGTCAGCATCCGCATGATGTGAAAGATCTTGGAAAATATGTAAAGACTGTTTCGCAGTCGGGCCGCCTGTGGATTGTTGAAGGATCCCAACTTCCGGTGCATGTCCTGAAAAACCTGAAGCTCATTGATGGTACAGAAAAACATTATTCCTATTCATCGATGAATAAAATGGCACCAAATCCTGCTGTTCGTAATCAAATTTCTAAAATGTCCGAGACACTCATCCGTGACTACGTCGTGAAGCTTGCAACTTACAAAACACGTTATGCTGGTTCACCTGAAAACGAAAAGGCCGTCGAAGAAATTGAAAAAAATCTTTCCGAACTTGGTTATGTGACAAGCCAGATCTGTTACGGATCAAAGAGATGTAGTGTCCTGGCCGAAAAGAAGGGCTCAGTCTCAGAAGACAAAGTAATTCTGGTTGAAGCCCATATGGATTCAGTCGGAAGAGATTTCGCGGGAGCAGACGATAACGCTTCAGGAACGGCAGTGTTAATGGAAATGGCGCGCGTCCTTTCTACTTATAAAAATCAGAATACGATCCGATTTTTTGTCACCAATGGTGAAGAAGGTGGACTCCTTGGTGCCGAACATTATGTAAAAACGCTCAAGGCAAGCGGAAAAATTAAAGAACTCGTTCTCGCAATTAATATGGACATGGTTGGCTGGAATTCGAATGGGATTGTCGAGCTTGAAACGGATGCCGGGTACGAGACTCTCGCGAAGTTTTTCGCAGAACTCGCTTCAACATACACTTCTCTGAAATCAAAGATCACGATCGGTGCCTGGGGCAGTGATCATGTCCCATTTCTTAAGGCCGGTGTTCCAGCGCTGCTCACAATCGAAGACTGGAGCACAAAAACTCCCTGCTACCATGCTGCTTGTGACAGGCCTGAGGGTCTTAACTATGGTTACGCAACTGAGATCGGTAAACTGAATGTTTCGGCCGTCATGACGAAAGATCTATTACCTTGAAGCTTCGTTCAGCTCAACGCCAATAGAAATGAGATTAATGATCTTATGCTCTAGATCTTCAACTACTTTTTTCGACTCTGTGACATCTTGAAGAACAATAACGGCCCCGACAATGTGACCATCGTTAGCGGTTAAGGGTGATGCCGAAGTTAATAAGCTTTTTTCGGTTCCATTCCAACAGGTGATCTCTAATAATTCATGATGCGAAGTTTGACCATGCTCCAGAGCTTTCTCTAAAGGGCTTCCGGCCTTTTTCATCATGGCACCTTCGTGATCCCACCACCCCAGCATTTTACCGTACTCATCATTTGCCAAAGCTTTTTCTGAGCTAAGTATTCTTGAAATTTCCTGATTGGCCTGACAAATTCTCCCATCACCGTCAGCGATGAGAACTCCCACTGGCAAAGTCTCCAGGATTGAAGATAGTTTTCTCCCCGTAGATAATAGATTTTCTGTTTCCGTTAATTGCTTTTCCCGTTCCTTGAGAAGCATGGACTTCTTCTTATTCGCTGAATAGAAGTTAACCTTGGTCTTGAGAATCTCGGGGTCAAATGGCTTGCTGAAATAGTCAATACCGCCAACTTCATAACCTTTCCGGACGAAAGGATCTTCACTGAAAACTGCGGTGATAAAAATAATGGGAACGTCATGATAATTTTTGAGCTTCTTAATCCGGATGGCCGCTTCAAACCCATCCATCACCGGCATCTGAACATCCAACAGAATCACGGCAATGTGTTCATCTTCTTCCAGAATTTTGATCGCTTCAAATCCAGAATGGGCCTCTATGATCTCAAATTCAGAACCGCTGAACACTGCTTCCAGAGCGATGAGATTGTTGATCTGATCGTCGACAGCAAGAATCTTAATTTTTTCTTTTGGCATATAAATCTCCGATGAAAATTATCCTATAAGGCAAACTTTCAGGAAACTAAAGGGAACCTTTATTTTTAGCGACATTTAAAAAAAGCTGCAATCTTCTGACAGAATTTTTCTTTTTCTTTCCCTTCTTCGAGAGAAAACAGCTGATCCATAGATGTGTTCAGCGCGTGGGAGATTTTTAAGGCCAGTTCAACGGAGGGATTTTTACAGCCGGACTCAATGGAAATGATTGTCTGTCGGGAGCACCCTACAATATCCGCCAGCTGTTGCTGAGAGAGCTGGTTTTTTTCCTGACGTAGAAGTTTAATACGATTAATAAGTTTCACAGAGGCAATGTAAACTATTCTTTACATCATGTAAACTAAACTTTACATTGGTTTCATGCAAACATTCAAAAAACTCTTTCATTTGTCCCGTGAAGAATGGCCCCTCCTTATCCAGGGACTTATCTTTTTAGCGATTTCAAGTGCTGCCTTACTTGCATATCCTCACGCGATAAAAAAACTCATTGATGATGCTCTCGTGAATAAGAACTACGGTGATCTTGACCAGGCCGCCCTTCTTGCCCTCGGAGTGTTTATCATTCAGTCGGTGACCTCGGCCCTTCGTTATTATTTTTTTACAATCGCCGGAGAGAAAACTGTGAAGCGGCTCCGGGCGCGCCTTTTTCATCAGATCATGGGTCAGGAAATAACCTTTTTTGACCAGCAAAAAACCGGCGAACTTCTGGGTCGCCTTTCATCGGATACTGCGGTTCTTCAGAACGCCCTCAGTGTCAATATCTCAATGCTCATGCGTAGTCTGGTTCAGGCACTCGGTGGTCTGGTAATGCTGTTCATGACGTCTTCAAAACTTACGGCATTTATTTTTCTGATCATTCCTCCTTTGGGTTTTCTTGCCGCAAGATTTGGAAAAAAAGTCAAAGCTATCTCGAGGCGCTCACAGGATGCACTTGCTTTGTCCTCCGGTGTGGCAGAAGAAAGTATCGGAACCGTCAGAACGGTGAAATCATTTGCGCAGGAAGATTACGAAGGAAGTCGCTACAATGATCGCCTTGAGAAATCATTTCTTCTTTCCAAAGAAAAAATCAAAGTCGTTGCCCGGTTC
>JAYVHR010000175.1:0-2504 GCA_043771075.1 Bacteriovoracaceae bacterium | reverse complement strand
GACTCGCTAATTCCGTTGATCCAGGCGTCACTAGTGTTTTAAGAGCTATGGTTGGAAATCCAACAAGTATAGACCCAGTTTACAGACAGGTTCTTGTGTCTGAAGGCATTCTCCCACAAACCAACGGCCAGTTCGTCGAACGTCCTACTCCCCCAGAACGTCAGCCAGAATATCTCGCAAACGTTGCTAACGGAACAATTACTCCGAACACATCTTCTCAGGCAGCAGTTACTCCACAAAATACAAGAAGATCTCCAGTCCCACAGAGAGCTCAGGTTCAGAATCCAAATCAACCATCTAATCTCGCTGCTCAACCAACCACTGATACTCAAGTGGCAGCACTCTCAGATGACGATGCCGATCTTCGCCGCTTTCAGGATGGTCTTGATGATCGCTTGAGAAGAGTTGAAGGTCAGTCAGATGGAAATCCAAATGCTCTAACGCAAACTCAGTTGAACCGTCGTCAGCCTACGAGACAGGATCAGCCTTTCAGAAATGTTCGTCCACAATCTGGTTCAATTGCATCGTCAGCAATTACTGGCGCAGTATCAGCTGACACTCTGAATCCCGATCAAATAGCATCTGTTTCAGGAACTCCTTCTCCTGGCGATGCGAGACTCGCTCCCGATACTTCACGTCAAACTCTGGCCCAAAGACAGGCGAACGCTGCACGAGCTGAAATGGCTTTAAAGAACGGCGGAACAATCGCAGACACGTCTCGAATACCGGCCAGTGTAGAAGGCAACGGAAACGGTAGCGGCGAATCTTCTACAGTTGCTCTCACCATCAATGGAGATATTTCCGCTAATCTTGAACAGGTATTGAGAGGAACAGGAAGTCAGGGATCCGACCTGCGCACTCTTATTGAAGCAAGACGTCCTTTCAGGTTCCAGCTGAACAGTTCTTTGTTTGATGTTCGCTTCAATAACGGCATTTACACAGTGGCCTACCGCTCAGGCGATAATTCTCAGCGTGCAATGGCCTCAACTCTTCAAACTCTCTTTAATAATTCAATAAGAAATGCTGATCGCAATCCTGCCCGAAACACAACACTCGAAGCTCTTCAAAATTCTGTCCGCAATTAATTTTCAATCCTCGTGAATCATGCTTTTATAAGCATCTTCACGGGGACATATGTATAAAAAAGCTCTCTCTTCCCTTTCAATTCTCTATTTCATGATGGGTTTTATTACCTGTTTGAATGACATCCTGGTTCCGTTTCTCAAAAAAATTTTTCATCTCGACTACGGCCAGGCCTCTCTGATTCAGGTGAGCTTTTTTGCCGCCTACGGACTGACATCCATTCCCGCCAGCCGACTGATTGAACGCATCGGCTATCACCAGGGCATCGTCGCCGGTTTCATTCTCACTGCCGTTGGATGTCTGCTATTTTATCCGGCCACAATATTGAACGCGTATCACTGGTTTCTGTGCGCGCTCTTTGTGATGGCGAGCGGAATTGTTTTGCTTCAAGTGGCAGCAAATCCTTTTGTGGCCCAGATCGGTCCGCAGGAATCGGCATCTTCACGACTCTCACTTGTTCAGGCCTTCGTCTCACTCGGAACATTCATTGCGCCGATCTTTGGTGCAGTCATGATCTTAGGAAACGGTTCGCATGACATTGCTAGTCTGCGCCTTCCCTATACTCTCATCGCCGGAACTCTCATTCTCATTGCTGTCCTCATGTCTCAGCTGGATTTTCCCAAGACAGAGAAGTCTGCTGAACAGGTAGGTTGGATGACTCTTTTAAAGAACAAGAAAATTATCTTCGGGATGATCGGAATTTTTTTGTATGTCGGGGCTGAAGTTTCGATCGGGAGCTTCCTGGTGAATTATGTCATCAGCATGAGTCCGATGAAGCCGACAGAAGCGGCCAATCTCGTGGCTATCTATTGGGGAAGTGCCATGGCCGGACGATTCCTCGGTATGTTTACGCTGAAGGAATTTCCACCCGGAAAAGTCCTGGTGGCACACGCATTGATTGCGATTTCACTCATTCTTATTTCGATAAATTCACACGGAATGATTGCGGTCTACACCATGATTCTGGTGGGATTCTGTAACTCAATCATATTTCCCACTATCTTCACTCTGTCGATCAAGGGACTTGAAAGCGGAACTCAGAAAGCGTCGGGACTACTTTCCACTTCCATCTTCGGCGGAGCAATGATTCCGCTCCTTACTGGTCAGATGGCAGACAAATGGGGACTCCGCATGGCGATGAGTGTCCCCCTGATTTGTTACCTGTATCTCTGGTTTTTCGGATTGATGAATCGTCCTAAAGAACTTTCCAGCCGAATGTCTTAGAAGTCCGGTTTCCGACGATATCTTCCACTGTTACTTCCACTGAATGATCACCCGGAGACAAAGTCATTTGTCCGCGTGGCTTTTCTTGCGTGAAGTTCAGGTTGAAATAAAACTTACGGCAGGAGTAATCGCCGCAGGTTCCCTGCATGTGAAAGTCTGAGATGAAGTCAGTATCGTTTTTCCCGGAAGGGAGATTG
>JAYVHR010000174.1:0-8988 GCA_043771075.1 Bacteriovoracaceae bacterium | reverse complement strand
TTCTTCGCTTTTCTGATGTCACGGACATTTAATTTTTTCATTGATTGATCCTGAGGAAAGTCTTGTTGAGTTCATCATTCAGCCACCGCTCGCGGATTTTTTTCCGGAGGGCAGGCACGTCCGCAGATTTCACTTCACTGTCAAACTTCCCGGATTTGATGTCATCAAACAGGGAATGCATTTGTTTTTTAAATTCCGGAGTCATGAGCGTCTCATATCCCTTTTCCGCACCAATAAGTGCATTGGGACTGATGAGATCAAAAAAACCTTCGGGGCCCTTGTCGATCATGGCGTTGATAATAAGTTTCAGTTCATGCCAGCATTCGAAGTAGGCAAGCTCAGGCTCTGTTCCTTCTCTCACGAGGTGATTGAACATTTCCGAGGCGGCATAAGGAATAAGGGAGCAGAGAAGTCCCTGTTCGGAATAGAGGTCAGCATTCGTCTCACGGAGAAAGGTCGTTTTGTAGGGACCCATGGTGATACCGACTGAGCGGGCAAGATCTCTTACCCAGCTTTCGATTTCAGGAGAATCCTGGACATGTTCCAGTGAGTACACTGCTCCCAGTTTTCCTCTCAGGACATATTGTTTTCTCAGTTCTGTGCCGATGGATTTTGGAGCAAAGAGGACGTGGCGGAGGTCAGGATATTTTTTCTCAAGCAAATTCCGCGAAAGAGCAAACCCGTGCGCATAGAGGATAATGGTACGGGGTAAAAAGTGTGTGAAGTGAGTTTCAAGAAATGCGGCCTGAGCATCGTCGGGAATCAGAAGTGCCAGAGCTTCGCTTTGGTAGAACTCCGGCGAACCAATCAGGACGAATGGGATCTTATCGCGTTTTATCTCAGTGAGATTTAGACTTTCAGGGCGGAGGGCCACTCTGAAAGGGAAGCCTGAATCTCTGAGGTTCAGTGCCCAGGAACGCGCCTGGTTTCCAAAGCCGATGATGGTTAATTGCATCATAAATTATACTGGTTTGAAACTCCCCATCAAAGCTATCATCAGGGGGCCATGAATGAAAGTGTTAACCGGGCCTTCATGTACGGGGAATCAGTCTTCACCACTATGCGGTTGGTGGATGGACGCGTTCGCGATTGGGAAGGCCATTTCGAGAGACTTAAGAAGAGTGTGGAGTTTCTCTACGGACCTTTCATTGAAGGTGATTCATGGCACACCTATCTGCGCGATCGTCTGGAAATGCGACTGAAAACTGAAGATGGCGACAAAATCATCCGCCTCACACTTTATCGGGAACATGACCGCGGTCTTCAGGTCCATGGTCTTTTTTCGATTCTGGACCTTCGACTTCACATTGCTCACTTTCCTTATGATTCAGTGAGATTTGAAGGGAAAAGATTTCATCTTCGTACTGTGCCCGTAATCAGCCGTCCCTCATGGTGGCCTTCGTACCTGAAAGTCGGAAATTATCTTGAGACCATCCTGGCCCAGAAAAAATTCATGAAAGCGGATGACGATGACATTCTTTTTGTTTCACACGACGACACTATTCTGGAATCTTCTGTCGCCAATATTTTTCTCTGTCGGCAGGGGAAGCTTTTTACTGCACCGGCCGGTCCCAATGTCCTTGAAGGTGTGATGAGAAAGAGGGTCCTTGAAACTGCTCATGGAGCCTTCACCTCCGTTTCAGAAATCGAATCAGGAATGAAGGATATCGCTAAGGCAGATGGGGTCTTCGGAACAAATTGTATCAGGGGGCTTTTCTTAGTCACCCGGATAGATGATCATGAAATCACCCCTACTGCAGATTTTATGCAGAGATTAGAAAACTTAAAACGGATCCTGAATTTATGAAACACCGGGAAGTAAGCTGTCCCACATGCCGGAAGAAATTTAATTATTTTGAATCTGAGTTTCGCCCATTCTGCTGTGAGAAATGCAGAATGGTAGACCTTGGTCACTGGCTCTCAGAATCCTACGCGGTTCCTGCCGAAAAACTTACCCCTGACGAAATTTCGACAATCGAGCAATTGCATGAAGAAAAAGACGACAGCGAAGAAGACAGTTCCCAAGAAAGCGGTAGCGAAGAAGACGATCCCTACAAGTAGTCTTGATCTTGAAATTGTTCTTCAGAATATGCTTGAGTGGGCCTTTGATTGCGGGGAAATTCTCAACGCTCATCTGGTCATGTCTTACGAAAAACCACTAAAGATTCTCGACAAGGGAAAGCAGGGTCTCGCCACTGAAGCTGATATTCTCTCAGAAAAATATGTCATGGATAAAATCAAGGGCCTTTACCCTGACCACCATATTCTCTCGGAAGAAGACTCTTTCAAGCGTCAGCTGAAAGCGACGGGCGTACCCAAAGACGAATATCTCTGGCTGATTGATCCCTTGGACGGCACAAATAACTTTTACAACCGCGTTCCCTTCTTCTGCGTGAGCCTTGCTTTCAACAAAGGAAAGGAAACTCTTGCCGGCGTCGTCTACAATCCAGTGAACTGCGAACTCTTCTATGCCATCAAAGGCAAGGGTGCCTGGCTCATCCGTTTGATCGGGGAAAGTGAAGTGAAAGTGAAACTCGAACCCCCGAAAGGGAAGAAAGGTTTCAAGGAAGCACTTTTGTCAGCTAATCTGACCAGCAAGCGAGTGGAGAAAGATTTACTCAAAACTTTTCCCGAAGTTCGTGCCATGAGAAGGCTCGGATCTGCTGCACTTGAGATGAGTTACGTCGCTGCCGGCATGCTCGATGCCTACTGGGAATACAAGCTTCAGCCGTGGGATATGGCGGCCGCCGGACTCATCTGTCAGGAGGCCGGAGTAAAGATCTCATGTATTGAAGGCGATGAGTATCATCCTTTCGGATCGTCGGTTCTGACTGCAGATCCAGCACTCTATGAAGAGCTTCGCCGGATCCTGAACAAGAGATAATCCTTTTCTTACTTTGACATAAATTCCCATGGCTTAGATAATGGACTAAGAGCAGCTATTTTCAGCTAATCCATGGAGGGGTTGTGTTGGATCCTGTCAGTAACTACGTCGCTAATTTTTCTGAGCCTATCCTGACTATAACGTCGGGACTCCTCGTCATAATAGTCACTTTGATTATGTGGTTGTGGTTTTCGAACCGCAAAAAATATCACAACTTAAAGCACGCTATTCCCGCTCACGTTGTAAAAAATTATCTCGATTCCATCATTCAAAATTCAACCGCACTCAAGTCGTCACTCTTCAGAGGCGGCGGACTTGATCTCAGTGGTGTTCCTTCGGTTATGCCGCTTCAAGGTTTAGGCGGAGGAGATGGTATTGCTCTTTCCGGTGCACCCTCGACAGCACTCATGGAAGAATTGAATCAGAAAAAAGCACTTATCGCTTCTCTGGAATCACAACTTGGATCTCTCCAGAATGCTAACCGCGATCTCGAGCAGAAATATGCAGCTTCTCAGGCGAATCTCGCGATTGCAGAGGCCAGGATCAAAGAACTCGAAGCACTCCTCGCGAAAATGAAGAATGGTGCTGTGGGTGGGGATGAAGCGCTCAAAGCTGAACTCAAAATGGTGACGAAAGAGCGTGATGAAATACGCGACCGCCTGAAAGAATTTGAAATAATCTCTGATGACCTTGCCAACCTCAAACGTCTTCAACAGGAAAATGAGCAACTCAAGCGTTCACTTGCCGCTCAGGGCGGATCAATTCCAAAACCGGTATTTAAAGAAGAGCCGATGCAGGCACCAGCAGTTACTGCTGACGTGGCCGAGCTTCTTGAAGACATCGGTCGAAGTGAAAATGATTCTTCTGATGATAACAAGGCTCTTGAGGATTTCCTCAGCGAACCAGCGGCAGCCCCTGAAGCTGAACCTGTGATCGCGGCCGCTCCGGACATTGCTCTGGATACTCAGGATACAAAACCGAAATCAGATAAAACTCCTGAGGATTTACTTTCAGAGTTTGAAAAAATGTTGGGGTAAAAATGAAACTGTTCCTCGGGTCCCTGCTTGTCCTGTCGACATTTGCTCACGCTGCTCCTTACAAACCTTCGGCTGAAGCCATCCGCCTTCTTGAAAACCCGAAGAGTGGAAGTAAAGTCAAACTGGTTAAAGAAGATCTGATCTCTCTTGAACGACTCGAAACAATGTTCACGATGGATGCAAAATCTCCCGGTATGTCTGCCATGCTGAAGAGAAATTCTTTCCGTCACGGTCATAAAGCAGTCCCACTTCTCATCAAAGTCATGAAAGAAAGTAAGTACCCTGAACAGAACCGCTGGCAGGCCACTATGCTTCTCGGACAGATCATGGGAAAAAAATCAGCACCGTTCATTGCTAAGTTTTCCGATCATCCGCACTGGATGATGCGAGTGGCATCTCTTAAGGCTCTGCTCGCTTTAAGGCAAGATACTTATCATCATGTTTATTCCAAGGCCCTGCGCGATCCTTCACTCATTGTCCGCGTTCAGGCACTGGATAATATTTCACGCATGCAGATCAAGCCGCTGGCCCCTCACGTCTGGAACATGCTTTACGACAAATCCAATTACAGCGGTGATGCCGGAAGCAGAAAGCGGACATCCATCGTTAAGTCTGTCATCCGCACTCTTGGTGATGTCAGGTTTGAGAAAGCTCAAAGACCACTGGCGAAGCTGATCCAGAATCCGAAATACCAGGACCTCATGGACGACCTGGATTATTCCCTGGAAAAAATTACGGGTGAGATTTCGCCGAACAAAGTCGATCAGAGAAGAAAATTCTGGTCGAAGGTTGCTCAGTCAGAAGTAAAAAAGATTTAACTAACTTTACGTAGTGGGAACCGGAGTCGTGACAGGAGTTGCCGGAGTTTCGGTATTCTGAAGTTGCTCCTTCTCCCGTTGTCTGTCGATTTCTTTCAACTTATTATCCGTCGCGATCAATCTTTCAATCCGGTAGAGAAGAGTCTTCTCCATGATTCCGTCTGTCGTCACTTCTTTCCAGCCCTGAAGAAAATCCTGCTCAACCAACTGGCGTTTATAAACCGTGACCTTCGCCACTTCGCGACCGCCGCGAAACCCTTTCACTACGTTCAGCACGAGCTTGAACTTCGCGGCTTTGACCGTATCTGATGATCCGAAGGCATCCGCAAAATTTACTTCGAGAGTATTATCCATCCAGCGGGTCTTGATAAATCCGGCTTCCTGGTTCTGTTGAGCGATGTCGTATTTCCTCATCACCTGAATGACGGCCTGCCATGTCTGGTTGTAATCTGCCTTGAAAACTTTCGTAGGAATTTCGAGTTCTTCAGTAATCTGGCGGAATTTCTCATAATTCGCGCAGCTTCCGGCGAGGATGGACATTGCGATTATAAGGATAATTTTCATGACTTTTATGTTATCAATGATTCAGATAAAAACAACCTCGGAACCCCATGGAACACAAAAACGTCCTCGTTCAGGTCCTGAAGACAGAAGCCGAAGCGCTTCTGAAGGCTTCTGAGCGCCTGACAGATGAAAACGCACTCGCCCTCGTCCGCATTTATGAGCTTCTTGCCTCTACCGGCGGATCACTTGTTATTTCGGGAGTCGGCAAATCAGGTCATATCGCAACCAAGATTGCGGCCACCTTTTCATCACTGGGTCTTCCCTCATTTTTTCTTCACCCCACCGAGGCCATGCATGGCGATCTGGGACGTTTGACCAGCAAGGATGCGTTGGTTCTCATCAGTAAATCCGGTACAACGGAAGAATTAATTAATTTGTTACCTTATCTCTCAATTCCAAAAGAGAGAATCATCGCGATCGTTGGTAAGGTCAGATCTCCGATTGCGGAAAAATCCGGCATCGTTCTCGATGCCAGTGTCGACAAAGAAGCATGCTTGAATGATCTCGCTCCGACCACAAGTACGACTCTTGCTCTTGCCCTGGGGGACGCCATGGCCGTGCTTTATGAAAATGTGCTCGGAGTTTCTAAAGAAAAATTTGCGGTTAACCATCCGGCGGGACTTCTCGGGAAATCACTTTCACTTACAGTTGATCGTCTTCTTATTTCCGTCAAAGACTGCCCGGCAATTTCTGAAGATGCCACTCTTCAGGAAGCCATTCTTGCCATGACTCAAAAACCAGTCGGCATGTGTGCAGTCCTCAAGGGCGAAATGATGGTGGGAATTCTGGTGGAAGGTGATATCCGTCGTGCTTTCGCGAAAAGCAAAGATGCCATTCAGACAAAAGTCTCCGAGCTCATGACAAGAAAACCAATTTCGGTGACTCCGGAGATGCTCGCGTTCGATGCGCTGAAAGTGATGGAAAATCCTGAGAGATTAATTAACGTCGTACCAGTCGTGGATCAGCATGGTCACTTCAAGGGTGCCTTACGCCTGCATGATCTTTTTAAAGCAGGATTTAATTCTTCTATTAAGTCTTAGATCTCATTTCTCTCAGGGCCGTAAGACCCATGAGAATCGCTGTGAGAATCAAGAGCGGCCACACACCCCATAACTGATAGAAAGTCGCTTGTCCGCTGCCGAGGGGAACACTCACATCGAGAATATTCTTTTCCCCGATTCCCAGACGTTTTGATTCTGATCCGTCAGGAAAAATAACTGACGACACGCCTGTATTCGTACTTCTCACGATCGGAAGCTGAAATTCCAATGCACGCCATTTAGAAAGAAACAGATGCTGATAAGGCTCTGCTGTATTCCCGTACCAGGAATCATTGGTGTGATTCACGATGAAGCGATTATTTCCGTGTTGGTTAAGAAGACTTCTCATGTAGTTAGTTTCAAGGATTTCGTAGCAGATAGGTGTAACGAATCTGGAACCATCTCTTGTTTCCATGAGGGGAGTTCCGTTTCCGCGGGCAAAAAGAGAAACCGCCGGGACAATCGAAACAATCTGCCGATTGAATGGTCCGAAAGGAAGCGTTTCACCAAAAGGAATCAGGATATTCTTGTGATAGCTCGACTTGATACTTTGATCAGACATGAGGACTGAAGCATTAAAGACTGATTCAATCATGTCGTTAAAACCTTTACTGGCGTCCTGGACATATCCACCGATCAGCATTTCCGCACCAGTTGTCTGCATGATATCCACGAACAACTGAGGAATTTCTTTTGATGAACTATAAAACGATGAAGAAAAAGCTGTTTCCGGCCAGACGATGAGATCCGGAGTAAACCCCATCCTCGCCATAGATGAGAGTCGATAGTAGTCGTTGTTGATCGACTCGAATGAATTCGTGTCTCCACGCTCGCTTGCGACTTTGAGGAAATTTCCGACATTCGCCTGAACGATTCTCACATTGAGATTTTTTCCGCTTCCGGAATTTTTCACAGGAAGAGCAGCGTTGATTCCGACGAAAAGAATAAACACAACGAACACCTGATAGCGGACTTTCTTCATTTCAAATTGTGTCACCAATTCCTGCGATAACCAGAAAGTCATGAAACTGAAAGTCACGGCACCCAGATAAGGGGCCGTACCTAAGAATGGTGAGAGATGAAGCCACGGGCTTCCGGTGTAAGTGGGAAATTGTTGCGGAAAGTATCTTTCCATCATTGTCATGATGAGAGCTGTGAGGAGAACACCTTTTTCAGAACGCCAGTGGAAATTGGGACGAAACTTTTTCCAGAGCGCATAAAGCCACCAATGCGGCTGAAGAATAAATGAAAACAAAAGGCCCAGCAGAATGGAGATGATCCATGGAAGCTGGCCGAATTCACGCAGCGTATGCGGAACCCAGTAGAAGCCCACGACATTGAGGCCGATGTTATAGAAGAGAATGATAAGAAGAGTTTTCTTCGTCGTTTGAGCGCGCTCCAGGAGCCAGAGAAAAAGCGGGACGGAAATAAACAGAAGCGGGAAGAAACCCGGCATCCATGTGGCGGGATAAGTGAGGGCATAAAGTCCGCCCGCGACGAATGAGAGGAGAAGAGAAAGGGAGAATGATTTCATTCCCCCATTGTAGTGGAGGAATTAACGATTTGCTACCTGACGGGCACCAAGTTTTGAATTAACTGTTTCAGCGAGTTCAAGAGCTTTACCGGCATCAAGTTTACCAGCACCGAGAATCTTACCTTCGAAAGTCTTAACCTTCAGTGAAGAACTCAGAATGATGTTTTTAATCTGCTCGAACTTCATGTGCGGATACTGGGACTTGATCAGGGCAGCAACACCAGTCACGAAAGCTGTTGCCTGTGATGTACCAGTCATATAACCGGCAGTGTTGTTCGGAATTGCTGAACGGATACGGTGACCAGGAGCTGCGATATCCACTGAGTTCTTACCGTAGTTAGAAGAAGGAATGATATTGAGAGCGTCGTCGTGAGCACCAACAGTGATGATGTTTGAGAGACCGTATGAAGCAGGGTAGTAAGCGTGGCGCTTGTCATCGATGTTTGAGCGCTCGTTACCGGCAGCTGCGATAACCAGGATACCTTTTTTCTCAGCAGCTTTCAGAACACGAAGTTCTTCAACAGAAGCTTCCGGACCGCCGCCAGAGTAGTTGATGACATCAACGTTGTTATCAACCGCGTACTGGAGAGCTTTGATTGTTGCATCAAGGTTCGCCTGGCCTGAAGCTTTAGGATTGTAATATTTGAGAGCGAGAATTTTTACATCAGGAAATACTGACTTCACGATACCAGCAACGTGAGTTCCGTGTCCGTGAGCATCGACCGGAGTAGCAGTGACTTTATCACCAGAGAAATCGACACCGTAATTTGCAACTGATCTCTTACCGCTGATAACAGCAATATTATCTTTCAGAAAAGGATGATCGCCCTGGATACCGGTATCGATAACAGCAACAACGATTTCCTTATTCTTCTTAAACTTAGTCCATGAATCTTTGAGGTTGATTGAAGCGAGGTGCTTGTCCGGGTCAATTCCCCATGAAGCGAAACGTGAAATAAGGAGCTCAGGATTGTAAGCGAGGGGCTGGGCAAGTGCCATTCCCATGTTCAAGCTGAGTGCTACGGCGAAGAGGTTTTTAACAGCGTTCTTCATGTCCAATTCCTTACCACGTTTTGGGGGGCCCGATTCATCACCGGGAAAACTTGTAATA
>JAYVHR010000173.1:0-7877 GCA_043771075.1 Bacteriovoracaceae bacterium | reverse complement strand
CCGTTAATGACTACCGGCTCTTCATCCACTTTTCGTAATTTGTTTTTGATTCCGAGAGAAACGAGGAACTGATCTATCTCGCCTCCGTCTTCGTTCTCTCCAAGGTATGCAGCACCTTGAGATACCCAGGATTTTCCCGAAGTCTGGGATTTTGAATTTCCTCCCATTCGAGGATTTCCTTCGATAAGGAGAATTTTTTTGTTTGTGAGATAATAAGCGGCCGTGAGACCTGCTATACCACCGCCAACAATCACCACATCGTAATGAGCCTCGGCTTGTGGAATTCCGCCTTTTTTGGCGATATATCCGTCTTTGTTCCAGAAAATTTCGTGGGCCTCATCGTGGGTATCACCTTCCACCACATTCGATCCGCGCAAAGAGGTGAGTCTCAGAACGGGTGATAGGTCGCTCGCAGTGAAATTTTTTAATGTCAGGGGATTCGTTAAGGTGCTTGCGCGGGCCCATGAAGGAAGGAGTGTGAGTGCGCCGGTAGCTGCGGATACAACAAGGAAATCACGACGATTCATCATTACTCCAGAAGTGAAATTTGATTGAGGTTTGATATACCGAACTCGTCGAAATGAAAAGCGCATTAACGCGAGGCTTCGACGGCGGCGTAACTTTATTAACAAGCTAACTCGTCCTAATTATTGACAGGAACTTCATCTTCGAAGAAACTCAATCTTCCAATGAAATTCGATTTGGAGACGTGCCCGAGTGGTCCAAGGGAACGGTTTGCAAAACCGTAAAGCCGGCGGTTCAAATCCGCCCGTCTCCTCCACCGTGAAATAAAAGAAGCCTCTGTTGATTAAGTTCGGCAGGGGCTTTTTTGTTTTGACTACCTTGGTAGACAGACTAATTGCGGTGTCTTAAATTTTCTGGATGACAATAAATCGAAGAGATCTTTTCACAAAATTTATGCATTTTGCGGCAGTCTTTTCTATTTCGGATTCTTTCAAATTAAATCTAGCGAACGCTAGTCTAAATGACGTCAAAGTGCAGAAGGGAAAATCAATGACTGCTAAAGCTGTTCTGGAGAAATATAAAATAGAAATCAATTCTCATGAATTTGATCGTTTATTACCCTTGATCTCAAAAGAGTGCCAGTTTTGGTTTACCAGTGGGACTTATGTTGGTTTGGATCAGACTCGAAAGGCGTTTGAAAAAACATGGGAAATGATAAAAAAAGAAGTCTATACAATTTCGGATTTAGAGTGGATTGCAGAATCAGAAAAAGCTGCGGTTTGTATTTATACCTATCATTGGTCTGGGTTAATTGATGGACAACAGCAAGCTGGTAAAGGTCGAGGGACTTCTTGTTTTCGGAAGGAAGTAGATGGCTGGAAAATTGTTCATGAGCATCTCAGTGCTTTTCCAAAAGTAACTTAGCACGGTAGAGGCTTTTCATCTTTTGAAGTCGCAATTTGCGACATCAAAGATTCAAGCTTTGGACCTGTCTCTCACTTTCTAGAACTGCCGCAGAGTGGGCTTATTTGGGCTTAGTAACGCTTTAAGTGTTTGTTTTCGATGGATTCGGATCGAATCCTCCACATAGAACTGGAGCCTCTGCGGTTTTACCCGCAGAGGCTTTTTCAAACCACCCTTGATTCTTCGGCATCAGAATGTTTGCCAGCTCTCATAAGCAATCGCTAATATTTTCAAATGAGAAAGATTTTTGTTATGGGTGGTGGTGGTTTTGGTGATGAGCCAGAGAATCCATTGCTTGAAAAATACCTTTTAGCTTTAGCTGAAAAAAAGAACCCAAGAATTTGTTTTGTTGGCACTGCCAGCGGAGATAGTGAATCCTATATTCAAAAATTCTACTCTGCTTTTACTGCCCTCGGTGGCATTCCATCTCACATTGCTCTCACTCAAACTCCGCCAGCAAATCTCGATAATTTCTTAGAGGCTCAGGACTTGATTTATGTTGGCGGAGGCAACACTGCTAACTTAATACGGATTTGGAAAGACACGGCTTTTGATATTGCGGTTAAGAAAGCCTATCGCAATGGATTGATCCTGACAGGATTAAGCGCTGGAATGATTTGTTGGTTTGAAGAAGGTACTACGGATTCATTTGGAGATCTGAGAGCGATGAATTGTCTGGGTATTCTAAAAGGAAGTGCCTCTCCGCATTTTGATTCAGAAGTCGAGCGTCGACCTAAATTGATCGAACTTATTCGAAACGATAAGATCAGTGGAGGGATTGCCCTAGACGACGGCGTTGGAGCTCTCTACCTGAACGAGAATTTGAAAGAATGTGTTTCTTCACACAGAGGACTCAAAGCTTATCATTTTGCAGATAAGACCGCAGATGAAAGTTCAGTTTTAGTAAACTACCTTGGTGCCTAAACTTGATGTCACAAAATTGCGACCGTTATACAAAGAGAAAAATTCTTTATTACCTCTGCGATTTTTTTTGAGATCCATTCCACCATATTCTAAGCTTCAAAATTTTGGAGGTTGTATGAGTGAAATGAGCTTAGTGAAAATTGAAGAGATGATTTATGTATTCAGAGGGCAGAAGGTCATGCTGGATTCTGATTTGGCAGAGCTGTACGGGGTTGAAACAAAGCGATTAAACGAGCAGGTTAATAGAAATCTTGAAAGATTTCCTGAAGACTTCATGTTTCAACTCAGTCCAGAAGAGTATGAGTCTTTGAGGTCGCAATTTGCGACCTCAAAGAAAGGCAAAGGTGGAAGACGATACCAACCGCTTGTTTTTACGGAGAATGGTGTCGCGATGCTTTCAAGTGTCTTGAATAGCTCAAAAGCAATTCAGGTGAATATTTCTATCATGAGGATATTTGTGAAGCTCAGGAGTTTTTTAGCTATGGAGACTGGAGTTGCTGAGAGGGTGGGAAAATTTGAGAAATCCACAAACCATCTTTTCAAAGTTGTATTTGAGAGACTCGATGCTCTTGAGGAATCGGAGTTACCAAAATACGAGCATTCTCATGACAGGAAAAGGATAGGTCTAAAATCAAAGAGGGATTAATCTTGAAAACTTGATATCACAATTTGTGATATCAAGTTGGACTCTGTCCAAGGCCTTCACATGTATGGCTAAAAGTGGCTTATTTCGTTTTAAGTATTCACAATGGCTGGATCTGGAACGAATCCTCCACTGTCAAATAAAAGAAGCCTCTGTTGATTAAGTTCGGCAGGGGCTTTTTTGTTTTTCTTCAGCTCGCCAGAAAATTCAGATTCGAGAAAAGCTGCTGTGGCACAGAGAAGTTTATGTCCAATTGATGGTGGATTCTGATCTTGCGGAGCTTTACTGAAAATGGTGTAGCTATGCTTTCAAGCGTTTTAAATAGTAAAGAGGCGGTGAGCGTTAACATTTCTATTATGCGTATTTTCACCCGGCCCAGAAGCTTTCTAATGTTGGAAGAAAGTCTATCAGCGAGAGTGGAAAGGCTTGAAGATGGGACGAATAAAGTCTTTAAAGTCGTTTTTGAGCGGCTGGATAATCTTGAATAGATAGTGGAATCAAATTTGCCGGCGAAGAGAAAAAAATTTGGTTTAAAAAGTGAGAAATTAGACAAAACTTGAAGTCGCATTAATCTCAATACGTAATTCTAATCTTTTTTTAAAACTCGATCACTTCATTACGAGTGATGTTGTTGGCAGTGGACCAATGATCAGCAAGAAGTTTTATTCAGACTTAAGAAAAGTTAAGGTTGAGAGAGAACAATCTAACCTGTCAATGCTTTGAGACTATGGCTAATCTCCCGAAGGGTTTAAGATGCCTAAAGATTAATGTTGAGGAAAATTTTTATGGAAAAAATTGGTCTCCTCCTCACTGGCGGAGGAGCAAGGGTTGCGTATCAGGCGGGTGTACTGCGGGCCATTGCAGAAGTCTGTGAGTTCAAGAAGAATCCCTTTAACGTGGTCTCTGGAGTTTCCGGAGGTGCTATCAATGGTGCGTGGATTAGTTCCCAGAACTCAGACTTTGTTGAGAGCACACAGCTCCTTTGGGACGGATGGGCACGAATCACCCATGACCAAATTTACAACACCGATCTTTCATCGTTTTTAAAAATCGGAATTCACTGGCTACGAGACCTGAGTTTGAAGGGGGAGCATGAGCACTCACACTTCAGAAGCCTCTTAGACTCTGCACCCTTAAAACAATTCATCGAGACAAAGCTCAACTTTGGAAATCTAAAGAAGAAAATTTCTGCCGGGCATCTCCACGGGATCGCTGTGACAACGACGAACTATAATACCGGTGCCTCGGTGGTTTTCTATGACGGAGATCCTGCGATTGCACCTTGGGATAAAGAATGGAGACAAACCAGAAGAGTTCATCTTACTGCTGGACACATCCTTGCTTCCACCGCGATTCCTATATTCTTTCCTCCCGTCGAACTCGACGATGGCTTCCACGGTGACGGTGGATTGAAAATGTCGTCACCGCTTTCACCACTCATTCACATGGGAGCCGAGAAAATCCTTGCGATCGGAATCCACCACAAAGAGGCAGCGGATTCCACGAAGAACATCGCAATAAAAAAGATTACGATGGGGGATGTTGCGGGGACTATGTTGAACACGCTGTTTTTCCACCCCATCGAAATGGACGTTGAAAGGTTTAACCGGATCAATAGGACTATTTCGCTATTAACGAAAGAGCAACTTGAGCGAGGGCCGGATAAGCTGCGCCATATTCCGCTTCTGACGATTCAGCCGTCGGTTGATCTGGGCTCTCTGGGCATAGAGTTTTTTAATCGCTTCCCGCCCTCTCTTCGGTTTTTTCTTCGAGGCATCGGTGCCTCTGAGATCAGGAGTAGGGATATGATGAGTTACCTTGCGTTTGAAGAGTGCTATGTGCGGGCCCTTCTGGAGCTTGGGTACAAGGATGGATTGACCAGGGAAACGGAAATAAGAAATTTCTTTGAATGATTTCTATCTTTACAAGCGCTTTGCCGAAAAACATCGCCAACAATTCACCCTAAAACATATCAAATTTTCTGTTTGTACATCTTTATGGAGAAATCTCCACTCCCGGCCCACTCTCGTCTCAAAGGTCCCCACTATGATTAGAGAATGAAAACATTCTTTTATAAGAGGTTAACCATGAGGTCTAAAATTAAATTTCTCATTCTTCTTTTATTAAGCTTTGGAATCACTGGATGTTCTTCCCATTCCGCTAGAGGAACAGTGGAGATGCAGATAAATTCTCAGGAGGCCCACGTTCGCTTTGATGAGCACGAACTTAAAGTCGGAGATAGAGTCGCGGCTTTTCGAAATGATTGTCAGGACGGACTCGCGCCTGCGATGAATTCTTACGGAGTAAGGTGCTACGAGAAGCAGATTAGTGCAGGCACAGTCACCAGGCTCTTGAACGGGCATTACTCTGTAGTGAAGTTTGACGAAAGGATCAAGGCCGCGGAGGGAATTCTTCTCAAAAAGATTTGATTTAAAAACTTTCTGTGAGGATACAACTCCTCACTTCACAAGGAGATAGCTTATGAATGAGCTTATGACAACGAAGGAAGGGATGAGCAAAGCTGCAGCGACGAAGAGAATACTTTTAGTTGAAGACGACTCAACGTTTGTCACATTTCTGGGAGAAATGCTTCGAAGAATCGACCCCTGGGTTCAGTTAGACCTGGCCACCAATGAAGTCGAGGCTCGCTTTCTCATCTGGGA
This sequence comes from Bacteriovoracaceae bacterium, assembly GCA_043771075.1. Classification (GTDB taxonomy): domain Bacteria; phylum Bdellovibrionota; class Bacteriovoracia; order Bacteriovoracales; family Bacteriovoracaceae; genus Peredibacter. The sequence goes on along the minus strand of JAYVHR010000173.1, from coordinate 2,219 downwards.
CTCGGTGATAAAAAAAAAGAAATACGATCTTGTGATCACGGACATCTACCTCGAGAGTTTCCGGAATGGGCTCGACCTCTGGAAGAGCTTCCATGAGGAGTTCGGAGAGAAGATGATCGTCATCTCCTCGATCGATTACGGTAAGATGCTCGAGCTTCTGGGTGAGACGACATTGAAACCGTTCTATCTGAAGAAACCGCTGGATGCTGAGACGTCGATGAAATTCATTAAATCATTGCTTCAGCTGAGAGCTGTTAATTTCAAAGGCAAGAGGACACTTTACTCTGAGGAATGACGTAAACTTTTCTAATTGGGCAACGGTGAGAATTCATCGTTGCCCGGGAGACCCCTGCAATTTTCCCATTCGGACGATAGCTTTTCTTTTCGCCAGATAAACCAGTACGGCGAGATTAACGATGATGACTCCGGACTTCATCAGCGTTGGGCCTGTCATGAGCTCATAAACTTCAAACGGCAGATAGATCACTGTCGAAACCAGGCCGAGTGTGAATCCCCAGGATTTTTGAAACCAAAGACCGTAGGCTTCGAAGAATCTCACCATAGTGAAGAGAGCGGCGAGCCCTGTGAGCAAGAAAAGCGTGTGGGGATTGAGTGCTTTCAGATGATGAAAAAGCCATGGCGAGAGACTAATGGGAAACGAATCCTCATAGAGGATAAGTGAAACACCCAGCCCAGCGAATCCCTTCAGAATCTCGATCAAGGAAATAAGTTTCAAAGGACTCATCGACAGTTCCGAAGTTCGCCCGCAAGTCCTTTTTCTTTTCCGAGAGCTTTCAGGCGATCGCGGAAGTTTCTCACTGCCTGACAGTCTTTCTTTTCGTCGTGAAGGAGCGCCAGATTATAAAGCGCCGGGATCGAATCTTTTTCTTTCTCCAATGCCGACAGGTAGGACATCCGGGCCTTATCTTTCATTCCCATCTCATCGTAAACGTTCCCCAGATTGATCTCCGAGACCGTATTCCCGGGATCAACAGAGAGCGATTCTTCCAGGAGCTTTCTCGCTTCGGACTTTTTCCCCTGAAGCGATTTGAATACCCCGTAAGCACCGAGCACGTCCGAGCGTTCTTTTTTATCCTTCAGCGTCTCAATCAGAAAGAGAAAGTCTCCTTCGTCGAGCTCTTCGATCTCCGTCTTTACCCAGTCGTCTTTTTCGTAGACCTTGGAGATCCGTGCCTTGAGGCGCTTGAGCTCGATGTCGAGGCGTTTGTTCTCCGAGAACTCGAACGCTCTCCCGAAGACTTTCTCTGCTTCGGCGTAGAGACCCTTAGTGAAAAACTGATCCCCGACTTTCTCATACCTCTCGATGACCTCAAGGCTTCGGGCCCGGTCAGTTTGTTCCTGATACGACGGGAGCAAAAAAGAAAAAATGACGACGAGGAAGGAACCCACCGAAGTGAGCATCGACCAGATCACCCAGTTCTTCGCATTCTTAATCATCCCTGGCCCTCCTTGTGTGCATTTGCCATTCCCCGGAACCAGTCACTTTTTTCCAGCACTTCTGCGATGGTTCCTTGAGCTTTAATCTTACCGGCGTCGAGTACGATAGCGTGGTCCGCACCTTCCACCATGGAATAGCGGTGGGCCACGACGACGATGGTGGTATGTTTTTTGAGCGAAAGTAGAATTTTTTTGATTTCGCTTTCAGTGGCGTAGTCGAGGTTGGCGGTCGCCTCATCGAGGAGGATGATCCTGGGTTTTGAAACCAACATCCGCGCGAGCTGAAGGCGCTGACGCTCGCCCACAGACATCCCGATGCCCATGTCTCCTACTTCTGTTTCGAGACCATCAGGTAAGCGGTCAATCGTACTGGTGAGGCCTGACATTTTAATCGCCCGGCCAATTTCTTCGTCCGTGGCCTCTGGGTTCCGGAAGAGGATGTTCTCTTTCACGGTACCGCGGAAGATCGCGCCGTCAGCAGCGACGAGGCCAATTTGTCCGCGAAGACTCGAGGGCTGAACGTGGGCGATGTCGGTTCCATCGACCAGAATCGAGCCCTCGGAATTGGAGTAAAAATTCAGAAGGAGATCGAGGATGGTTGATTTCCCCGATCCCGAAGTACCGACGAGCACGTTGTACGAGTTCGGTTTTAATTCGAAGCTGATGTTATGCAAAACATTGTGCCCCTTCACATAGGCGAAAGTGACGTCTCTGAACGCAACGGTCGGTGAGTGGATCTCAAGGGCCTTGCCTTTCTTTTC
>JAYVHR010000172.1:0-5434 GCA_043771075.1 Bacteriovoracaceae bacterium | reverse complement strand
GTCTTCGGAATCGTTGCCAGAACAGTTCCTCAGCTGAACGTTCTCATGGTAAGTTTCGTGGTGAATATCGGACTGGGACTTCTTCTCTTCTTAGGAATAGCAGAGGAGTTTTTTCAGGTGAGTTTTGATCTGTATGTAGAAAAACTTGGTGAGTGGTTTCAATTTATCACAAGCACCTAAACGTAATCGGGGCATAGGATGGCCGACGAAAACGACAATGACGCAGAAAAGACGGAAGAACCGTCCCAGTACCGCATAGACGAAGCCCGCAAGAAGGGTGACGTTGCTCAGTCGAAAGAGCTTTCTTCCATTTTACTTCTCTCGGGTTCACTTCTCACTCTCGTTCTTTGCGGGATGTTTGTGTATGAAGTTTTTACTGAATACATCGAATACATTTACCGAATTGACTGGAAACTCGCGTACGAGAAAGAAAAGTTCAACGATATTTTCCGTCAGACAGCATGGGCGCTCGTAAAATGTGTCGCCCCGACATTCGGCGCTTCGCTTTGCCTTGGTGTTTTCTCGCAATTCATCCAGGTTGGTTTTCTTTATTCGCCGGAAATTCTGACGGCCGATATTACCAGACTCGATCCGATCAAGGGCTTCGGGAGACTCTTCTCGAAGAAAGCAATCGTTGAAGCGGTCAAAGGTGTCTTCAAGTTCACAGTGGTGATTGTGATCACTTACAACGTGATGAGAGACAACGTCGGCTCGTTCCTCGGATTTCTTCACTCGGATGCCGCTCAGTCACTGATGTTCGGCAAATACCTGATGGTGAAACTTGGATTCTCCATTCTGCTCGGACTCGGCGTGATTGCTCTTGCTGATTTCGCCTGGGAGAAGTGGTCGTATCGGAAGAAAATGATGATGACCAAACAGGAAGCGAAGGAAGAGGCCAAAGAGAAAGACGGTAATCCGGAAGTGAAGAACAAGATCCGTCAGATCCAGCGTCAGATGGCGACGAAGCGGATGATGAATGATGTGAAAAAAGCTGACGTTATCGTCACAAATCCAACCCATATTAGTGTAGCATTGAAGTATGACGGTGATGGGATGGTGGCGCCGGCGGTACTGGCAAAAGGTGCCGATCATCTGGCGCTTCGCATTCGTGAAATTGCGAAGGAGAATAACATACCCATCGTCGAGAACATCATGCTGGCACGGACTCTTTACAAGACAGTGAAGGTTGGCCACGGGGTTCCGAGGAATTTGTATAAAGCGGTCGCTGAAATTCTCGCGTTTGTTTATAAACTTCGCAAGAAACAGAAAGCGCTTAAATAATAAAAGCTCAGGATGAGCGGAGTTATCCATGGATAAGTTTTTTGGAAAGCTGAAAATCTTTTCACAAAATTCGGATTTAGCAATTGCACTAGGATTGATGCTCATTCTGGGTGTGATGGTCGTTCCACTTCCACCGGTGATTCTTGACCTCTTTCTGGCGTTGTCGATCGCCATCTCCATCGGAATTCTTTTGATGTCGGTGTATGCGAGAAAGCCCCTGGATTTCTCGACTTTCCCGTCCATCCTTCTCGTCACAACACTCCTTCGATTGTCACTGAACGTGGCATCGACCAGAAATATTCTTCTTCACGGAGCAACTGACGGAACTGCAGCTGCCGGCCACATCATCGAAGCTTTTGGTGAGTTCGTGGTGGGTGGTAATTACGCTGTAGGTATCATTATCTTCATGATCCTCGTCGTGATTAACTTTATCGTTATTACAAAAGGTGCTGGTCGCGTAGCTGAAGTAAGTGCCCGATTCACTCTCGATGCAATGCCAGGTAAGCAGATGGCGATAGATGCCGACTTAAACGCCGGCCTCATCAACGAAACGGAAGCAAAAAGGCGTCGTGCGGAAGTCGCACAGGAAGCAGACTTTTACGGTTCCATGGACGGTGCTTCGAAGTTCGTCCGCGGAGATGCCATCGCAGGTATCCTTATTACATTCATTAACATCATTGGCGGGATCATCGTAGGCGTGGCCCAGAATGATATGACTTTCGCTGATGCTGCAAGAATCTTCACCCTCCTCACAGTCGGGGATGGTCTCATCGCTCAGATTCCGGCACTCATTATCTCGACAGCTGCCGGTCTCATCACAACCCGTAACTCAAACTCAAACGCTCTCGGTGCTCAGGTTAGTTCAGAATTCTCTGCTCATCCGAAAGCTTTCTACATCACGGCCGCAGCGATCGCACTCTTCGGATTGATTCCGGGATTCCCTGTGCTTCCATTCTTTTTGATTGGTGGCCTTATCGGTTTCGCCGGATTCAGGATCGAGAAGAACAAAGAAAACGCGAAAGTCGCGGAAGCGAAGTCAGCTGTTCAGGAAACAAAATCAAAAGTAGAAACACTCGAGTCGCTCCTTCCGGTCGAACTTGTGCAACTCGAAGTCGGATACGGAATCGTATCGATCGTCGATGCCGAACAGAACGGGGATCTTCTCGAGCGTATTTCCCATATCAGAAAGCAGTTTGCGATCGACTGGGGGGTTATCATTCCTTCAGTCCGTATCAAGGACAACCTGGAACTTAAGCCTGGTGGATATTCTATCAAGCTTAAAGGTATGGAGATCGCAAAAGGTGAGCTTCAGCCAGATCACCTCATGGCGATGGATCCGGGAACTGTGATTGAGCAGATGGATGGTGTCCCGACGAAAGAGCCGGTATTTGGTCTTCCGGCGATCTGGATCACTGACGACAGAAAAGATGAGGCTCAGTATAACGGTTACACGGTTGTTGATCTCTCAACCATCGTTGCGACTCACTTAACAGAAGTACTGAAGTCGAATCTCTCTGAACTTTTCGGTCGCCAGGAGCTGGTGAAAGTCCTTGATACATTCAAGGAAGAAAATCCGAAGATAATCAGCGATCTCATTCCGGAAATCATGCCACTTGGTATCGTGCTCAAGGTTCTCCAGAACCTTCTGCGCGAAGGTGTTTCCGTCCGCGATCTTCGCACTATCCTTGAGACACTCGCTGAATTCGGCCCGGGTTCGAAAGATCCTGAAGCACTTACTGAATACGCACGCCAGTCGCTCTATAGAACAATCACAGAAAGAATCAAAGGTTCTCAGGGTGATGTTCCGCTCTTCACACTTGATCGCGCACTTGAAGAAGCAGTGGCCCGTTCGATCATCAGCACTGATCATGGTTCTCAGCTGAATCTTGATCCGAAAGTCACTCAGACGATCCTTGCTTCTCTCAATGAAAAAATTGAAGAGGCCACTTCACAGGGTGAGAAAATGGTCATTCTTTGTTCGCCGGTTATCCGTCGTCACTTCAAGAAGCTGACCGAAAAATTCATTCCCAACATGATTGTGGTAAGCCATAATGAATTAAGTCCAGATATTAACATCCGATCTCTCGGTACCGTGAGGTTGTAAAGAATGTTCGTCAAGAAGTTCGAAGCAGATACGCTTGAGGAAGCTCTCAAGCAGGTAAAAGTCGAGCTCGGGCCCGATGCGATCATCCTTAAAACCATCACTAACAATGGCCTGAAAGGTGCGTTTAAAAGAAAACGTATCGAAATTACCGCGGCCATCTCCGAGCGGAGTTTTGAGAAAAAGGCGAAGGTGGATAAAGTGCTGAACGACGAACAAAAAGAAGCTTTTCACCAACAGCCTGCAAAAAGCATGAACAAGACAATCCAGAAATATAATAATTCCCCGGGTGTTGAGAATTCAGCGGGGGGATACGGTAATCTTGGACTCAATAAAGTTGTGAACACGATCACCCTCGGCGGAGCAAATATCGCTGATGTTACTTCGAAAACCGGGAAGCTCCTGAAAAACAGCCTCGATGATTTCCTCGGAGAAGAGGAGTCTGATTTTATGTCGGATTCTGCGGAAGACAGAGTCGTCCGTCCTGTCCGTCAGCCGGCACAACCGAAACAACAAATGCAACAGCCACAGGGCGATTCTCAACGTGGAAGATATGCTGAGCCACCTGTTAATAATCAGAAAGTCGAAGAAGCGAATCGCGTTGCTTCTGAACCAGCATCTTCAGTCAGCCGTGAAGCATACAATGAACTTCGTCAGATCATGGCGACTCAACAGAATAAGATCCAGCTCCTCGAGCAGAAAATTCATGAGTTTTCTCAGAACTATCAGTTCAACCAGAAGCACCTGAATGAATCGAAAGGTCTGTTTCAGCTTCGTACCACTCTCAAGACCCTTGACGTGGATGAGGTCCATATTCTTGAACTGATCAAGAAAGCTCAGTACGAACTGACCAAAGATGACCTGGAAGACACTGATGTTGTTTTCGAATTTGCCCTGAAAGAAATGGCGAGTTCGATCAATACTTCGATCCCGCTCTTTGCCCGCGTAGAAAATGGTGATCCGGTAATTACGGTTCTCGTTTCGGAAGCCGCTTCCGGCCAGTCGACGATGGGAATGAAAATCGCGATCCTGAAAAAAGACGTCGTTTTCCTGCAGTACTCGCAGGATGCTACTAATAACGGAACAACTGACTTTGCCGCTCAGGTCTTCGGGATCAAGGTGGAAAAGGTCCAGAATTATCCGGAGCTCGTTGGTTTAACCAGAAAAGCAGTGGAAGCCGGCAAATCTGTCCTCGTCGATGTCCGCCTGAATGGGAAGCATTCCGACGAAACCAAAAAATTTGTTGAGACCTTGAGACGTGGTTTCCACCATGTAGAGGTGCTTACCACTTTATCTGCAATTCACTCTGAACTTTATAACAGGAAAATTCTTGCTCGTTATAAGGATATTGCCGACGGTGTTATCATTTCTCATGTGGATCTCTGCATGAACTTTGGAGCTCTCTTCAATGTTCACAAAGGCCACAACAAGCTGCCCCTGAAATTCTTTGGAACAGGCCCCGTAGTTCCGGATGATATCGAAGGTGCAACTGCCGAGAGATTGATGGGCGGTCTCTTCCAGTTCTAAAGTTTTCCGCCCCGAATTCAGAACCCCGACAGGATGTCAGGGTTGTGCGCTTACAGGAGTTTCAATGCACAAGACGACCGAATGGTTGCAGACGTTTTCTACCGAAAAATCTACCAAATCTCATTCTTTAGATTCATTCCGACCGTGCGTGAAAATTTCCGTTACCGGCGGCAAGGGCGGAGTAGGGAAGACCTCTATCGCTCTGAAAACGGCCAAGGAACTCGCGGTCGCAGGTTACCGCACACTTCTGATCGACTGCGATTCAAATCTCTCTAATACGGCAATCAAGCTTGGTCATCCGATGGACAACAAGTTCGAGAAGCTTCTGTCGGCCGAATGTACTTTTGAAGAATGCCTGATCGTGAATGGAAATTTTCATCTTCTTCCTGCCTGTAACGGCTCGATTGAAGTTTTTGAATCGAAGCTTCATTTTGATGAAGTCATCATCGACATCATTCAGACTCACGAGCATGAATATGACTATATCATCCTGGATTGCCCGGCCGGTCTCTCAGTCTCGACGCT
>JAYVHR010000171.1:0-12330 GCA_043771075.1 Bacteriovoracaceae bacterium | reverse complement strand
TTTAAGATGCCAGTAATATTTCTTCAGGTCTATGCGCAAGACTTCCACAAATAAAAAGAGGCTCCCGAAGGAGCCTCTTTCTGAGAAAAATACTTTGATCGAATTAACGTTTGCTGAACTGGTAAGACTTACGAGCACCAGATTTACCTGGTTTCTTACGCTCAACTTTACGAGCATCACGAGTCAGGAAGCCAGCCGCTTTCAGTTCACCACGAGAATTCGGAGTGAGTTTGAGAAGGGCACGTGCGATTCCGAGACGGATCGCACCAGCTTGGCCAGTAACACCGCCGCCTTTGACGTTGATGTGGAAATCGTAGCTCTCAGTCACTTTCATCAGATTGAGTGGCTGGAATACGATGTAACGTGAAGTTGCTTTTGGAAAATAGTTAGCAACGTCGCGCTTGTTGATTGAGATTTTACCAGAGCCGCGTGAAACATATACGCGAGCAACGGAAGTCTTACGACGACCGATGGTGTGAAGATCATAAGATTTAGCTTTAGACATATCGTTCTTCCCTTAAATTAGATGTTGAACTTCAGCACTTCAGGTTTCTGTGCTTCGTGGGTGTGTGTTGGACCAACGAATACTTTCATCTTAGTGAACTGAGAGCGGCCAAGAGTGTTCTTACCAAGCATTCCGCGAACCGCTTCTTCAACGATTGCTGTAGGGTTCTTGATGAGCATGTCTTTAGCTGCACGTCTCTTGATCCCACCAATGTGATTGGTGTGCCAATTGTAGTCCTTATCATTCCACTTGTTACCAGTGAATTTTACTTTCTCAGCATTAACAACGATGACGAAATCACCAGCGTCGTTGTGAGTAGTAAAAGTCGGCTTGTGTTTGCCTCTGAGAATTTTTGCAATTTCAGATGCAAGACGTCCAACAACCATGTCCTGAGCGTCGACAACGTACCACTTCTTGTTCGCCATTTCGGCTTTAGTGATCGTGTACGATTTTTGAGTAATCATAATCAACCTTCCGTTAGAAAAAATTTTATCCCTTATATGGACTATGCGGCCCTACGTCAAGAAAACTCACTAAGCCAGCTTGCTAAGGGCCAGCGATAAGTTCTCAGGTTTCTTTTAAATTAACGGGATTAAAAGAAGCCAATTGACACATGGAAGCGTCCGGGGTCCTCTAAGGTACCATTCGCATTCTTTTTCCTCAAGAGTTTTATCCCATAGTCGAAATCGAGTGTTCCGACGGGGGTGAGGATTTTGAAAGTCACACCGGTTGAGCTTCTGAGTTCACCTAAATCCATGCTATCAACAAAGACGCGGCCCGCGTCAAGAAAGACTCCTGCCATGAGGCTGTCGTTCACAAAGAACCGTGGCTCTAGTTTGAAATTAGCTAGATAGGCTTTGTCCTGAACCCTTGCCTGGGAAATATCTCTCCGATCATTGAGCTTATTAATCTCCTCGTCTGAGAAGCCCCGTACGATATCCATACCTGTCAGGCGGAAAAGTTTGAAGGTTGGAATAATACCCTGGGTCTGCTTTTGTCCATCGATCACCTCAGGATTTCCGTTGGAATCGCGGACGAGGCCTTTTGCCAGATTTTCCTGAAGCCCCCCGACCATGGAAATCGCAATTGTTCCGTATTTACTGAGTGGTATGTAAAACCGGTTTCGACTGATCAGCTTGTAATAATTCACAGTGAGATCACTCTTCTGTTGTGACCCGAAATAGGGGTTGGCGAACTCACAGGAGAGATTGAAGAACGCTCCCTTCACCGGATTCACCTGCGAATTCCGCAGATCATACGTGAGACTCGGAGTGACACCACCAATCTGATAAGAATCATTATTGATATCGTCGGTAGCATCGTATTGGCTGATGATCTCATATTGATGGCGAACTGAAGCCGAGAGTTTCTTCGTAAGGTCTCTCGAGAAAGTATTATTGAATCTCTGAATATCAGCATCAAAAGAATAAAATCTCTTTTTCTGAAAGGTGAGACCAGCACTGTAGTCAACGAGCGAGTTCGCAATGTCGCCCATATTCAGCGTGACAGTATTATTGTATTCCAGAAAAGATTTTCGTTCCTTCCGCCGGCGTGGATCGAAGGCCTGGTAAGAGAGCCTCTGGTTAACCTGCGATCGCAAAGTGACGCCGATGTTACGTCCGCCGATGTTCAGGTAAGAGACTGTTCCGGTGAGTTTGATACCGATGTCTGAACGAAAACCCGGAGCAATTTCAACAAGGCCGTATTCACGTTCTGTGACACGGATGATGAGATCAGTTTCCGCTTTCTTCGAATTGTGGCGGAGAGGAACGACTTCAACAGTGTTGAAAAGACCCGTCGCTGAAAGTGCAGACTCAATGTCACGGGTTTTCGCTGGTGTGATGAGATCACCCTCTTCAAGCGGAACCTTTTTCATGATCACTTTTTTGCGGGTTTTATTGTTTCCGAGAAGGATAACCCGGTTCAGTCGCAAAAGAGGCCCGGTGTTCAGAACAATCTTGATATCTACTTCGGTCCCGGAGCGGTTGTATTTCACAACATTATCACTATTGATGTTCTCCACTTCCGCGTAATAAAAACCGTTCTCCTGCAGGGTCGTGGCGATTTTCTGGAAATCTTCCACAAGGACCATCGGATTAAATGGTTCGTTCATTTTGTTGTGAAGCTCTTTGAGAACCAAAGGCTCGTACTGAGGCAGTAAACCTTCCAGCTCTATCGACCGGACATAGGCACGGGGACCTTCTGTAATAGAGTAGTCAATCGATGCAGTTTTTTTATCAACAGAAAACGTCTTTAACGGTCCCTGGATTCGTACCTGCACGAAACCTTGCTGAATATATTTAGATTTAATGTCACCCGCGAAGTAATCGTAGTATTCTTCATCGTAATAACCGACGGACGCAAGCTCGAAGGCATCCTCGTCGTAGAATTTACGAAGCTTCTCAGGCGAGAAGAAAGAGCTTCCCGAAAACGTCAGCTGCTTTAACTGTGTTTTCTCTCCTTCCTTCACAATAATCCGGTAGAGAGTTACTTGTTCCCCATATGAGTTCTGATACTTCTGCTGGGAGAAAGCAAACTCCGTGGTAAGGTGGGCCAGCTTCCGATAGTATTCTTCCAGTGATTGCTTGATGACACTTTCGGTAATTGGACGCTTATACTTCCGGAAGAGGTCCGTCACGAGTGCGTAGAGTCCACTGCGATTTGTCTGAATCGCACCCTGAAAGTCGAATGCGAAAAGCTGCTCGTTTCTCACGTTTATCGCCAGGGTTACCCGATGGTTTTTAATAACCGGAGTAAACTCCAGGTGGATGAGATAGTAACCGTAAGTGAAGAGTTCTTTCTGGGCTTCATCCAGGTGAACCTTGAATCGGTTAAAATCAAAAGGCTTGTTATAAAGATGAATAAATTTCCGTTCCAGATAAGGCTTCACGAAAGCAGAGCGGGCGTCACTCGTGATATTTTTAAAGATCCGCGGAAGACCCAGTGTGACGACGGTATTAATGTATACCTCAGCGCCCTTTTCGGTGAATGAATATTCAATCTTGTGATCAGGGTATCCGAAAGCTTCAAGTTTTTGTTTCATCCCGCTGATACTTTCTTCGAGCTTTTGAATTTCAAAAGCATCTCCTTCCTTCACGGTAACCAACTGCAATGGGTCCGCTTCAAGGTTCCTGTCAGTAAAGCCGATGCTCACTTCTTTAATCAGTGGCTTGAGTTCGAAGTCAATGTGAAGTGAATAATCAGATTCTCGCTGGTAAATGTCGTAAGCAAAAAAGCGATATCCACCATCGGAAGCCATCACTCTGAGGGTATCTTTCAAATGAACAAGACTCCGGTAATCCCCGGCCAGATTTGAGAAACGCGCCTTTCGCTCCGTACAGCGGTCAGACGCAGTACAATTAACTACAACTTCAGTCACCTTGAAGGTCGCTGCAGCAGCATTCGTGATGAAAAAGAAAATCAGAATGAGCCACTTCATTTGAAGGTCCACCTGAATTTTAAGTCTCCACCGGCCGACTGGTTAATGATATCCTGCTCACCTTCGGCGGCAGTACGGTTTTCAAAAACTCCTTCAAGCTGTACGTTTCTATTCACACTGTAGGTGAGGTTCATAGACTGTCTCTGGCCGATACTTCCACCCATCGTACTGGAAACCGAAAGGCTCATCGCTTCGTCGAGACGCTTTTTAAGTTCTATCTTGGTTGCGGACTTCGTTCTTCCTAAGCTTCCCGAGCCAGGATTCTGTCCTTCCTGTGATCTGCCGGAAAGAAGACTGTCAGTGCCTGACTGCTCGAAGACTGTACCCAGATTTACCTGGAGCCCGAATTGCTTGTTGAGAATATCGCTGATTTTGAATCGGTCGAAGACGAATGAACCCATCCCGATCTGGGTAAGACTCTGCTGGTCCTTTTGAGTGAGAGAATTCTGTAACTCTTGTGTGTATCCAAAAGCAATGAGTGAGAATATTGAATTACGCGACAGAGGAGGATCGCTCGAGAGATCAAAGTTAAACCGCTCGAGGTCACCGTAGGCCCTTGCCTTCACCCGATAGTTCGAGATGAATGTCATCGCCTCGATATCGAAATCCGGGTTCGTCAGATCCTTCTTCGGCGTGAAGGAAATATCCGCTGAATTAATCGTGTACTCATTATTCTTGAAAAAGACTCTTGAAGAATTGAGAGGAGAATAAAGTCGCCCTTCTCCCCGTGGACGGGTCGGGCTGCCAAATACTCTTGCTTCTCCCCGAAACGAAACGTCCATGAGGGAGTTCGTCACCCTGATATTATTCTCAGCTTTCACATTTAGATTCAGGCGGAGGAGCTTGCCCAGCAAAGACTCCTGGTTCTTCGGTAAATATTTAACATCACCAAGGCCTGCTGCTTTCGCAGAGAATTCGCTGAGTTCATTCACCACCAGTGCCCGGTTAATCTGAATCTCACCAGCGACATCATAAGGTTTCTTGTTTCCTGCGATAATTCCTTCGCCAGATAGATTGATCACTGATTTACCCAGAATCGGAATCTCAGCGCGATCCATAACATATTTGATATTTACGTCGGGATCATCCTCATCAAAAAAGACATCACCCTTAAATAGAGCGTAGCCGTTATCCATAGCTGAACGAAGTTCATGAATGATAAGTCGGCTATCAGAAAGCTCCAGGTTGTATCTGAGTTCATTGAGAGGAAAGGGCACTCCCTCGAGCGACAGGTTGAGCTTATCTGCCCGGCTTGATAGTAACAGATTATAGTCATTGCCCTTACTCGTAATCTTCGCAGTGTTCCTGATGTAGCCTTCCGCTGAGAGTACCTGGGCGATAAGAATTTCCAGGATCTTAGAATTAACTTCTATTTCCTGAACGAGAGATACATCTTTCCCGAACGTGCCCGAACCTCTCGCAGAAAACTTCACGTCCGGCTGGCTGATTTCCATATTCCATTTTTCAATGACATTATTTTGGATGATAAAATCCGGCGATCGGGAAGCATACTCAAAGCGGAACTCAGGATGAACGATGGAAAATTCTTTCATCTGCGCCGATAGGTTCATATCATTGAACATTCCGTTGAAGTGTGTTGAAAGATCGAAATTGACACGTCCCCTGATATTTTCTGTTTCAAGATGCTGACCGAGCATGGCCACAAGCAGAGGCTTGGCATCAGGCAGGTTGATTTTTAGATTGATCCGCGATGACCTTTTTTTATTAAGTGCAACATCAAAAATACTGCTGACGGTATTTCCAAGGAAATTCAGGCGCCCTTTAAAATAATCAGGATGGATGATCATTTCAAAATCTGTATCTTCGAATTTGTAATTGGGTGAATGAGTATTGAACATCTTCGTCTTGAGGTTAAGCGTATAGTCTTTTACCGGACCTTCACCGATCAGTGAACCGCTGACAAGAGAATCAATATTCAGGTGGAGAAGTTTTGAAATGTTAAATGAAGAAAGTGCAATATTCTCCCAGCGAAGGGATGTTCTCAGGCGATCCTGATTTAAGAAGTAATTGAAGTTTCCAAGAATCTCACCTTTCCCTTTCTCAGCATCAATGTTGGTAAAGGATAAGGCCTGGTCGGCAAGTTTAACATCTAGTGATCCGGAGTTAATAGTTTCTCCATAGGCCACAAGGTCATTAAATTTCACGCCTGCTTTAACTTTAAGGCCATCCAGGTTGATCTTTCCATAAATAGCGGCATCAACTTTAGCCAGGAAATTCAGATCCTGGGGCAGGAAATTGATCTTTTTAAAAATGGGTGTCAGGATCTGCGAAAGATCGTGATAATTTGTAAAAGGTGAGTTTATCCCCAATGCGATATCACCGTTATCCCAATTCACAGCCCCGGTCCCTGAGATGGGAGTCGAGGCAAATTTACTTTCGAACTTATTAATCAGTACACTGTCATCACCCAGGGCCACGGTCATCTCGGTTTCAGTTTCCCCCAGGCGATAGCCAAGCACTTCAAATCCCCTCAATTTCCCCTTGAGGTTTATATTCGTATCTTTCAGTGTTCCGGAAACTTCCACTCCGAGTGTTCCCACCCCTTTCACATCAAGTCTGGCGACACCACCGAGATCCTCCAGATCAATTTGCGCATCGACGATGGAAAAACGCGCGCGATCTCTGGTAACGAAGCCATCGACATCAAAATGTGATTTTGGAAGCGTGACATTTGAAGAAATGTGAACCTCACCATCTATGATGGATACGTTTCCTTCTTTCATCGTTGCTGACTTCACCATGATAATCGGAAAAGGTTTCTCTTTGCCGGTGACGAGGCCAAGGTTTTTAATAACAAACCCATTCTCAGGACGGAAATGAAAATCACCATTATTGTGAGTGATTGAGATATTACCAGTCATCTCGCCTTTGATGACTGAAAGATTCGGAACAAAGCGGAGCACATTTGGAAGGTGCAGATTTGCGAGATTAGCTTTGAGAGTCTGGGGAAGAAATTTTTTCGTATCAATATCGAAGATCGTCACAGGGGACTTGAGTGAGGCCCTCTCAAGTTCATTGACGACCTCAGCGGACTGAAGAATGACTTCGTTCTTCGAAAGATTCAGTTCCGCCAGGATTTTCTCGGCATGGAGAATGCTAGACTTGAGTTCATCAACTGAGATCTGGCTGTTTCCTTCAAGGCTCCCATTTTTATATGACATCCGGAAGGCGGCATTGGCAAAGCCCCTGTCAAAACTGATTTGCGGTGGAAGGCTGATCTGCTTTTCAAAATTCCTGAGATGAAAGTGAGCTTCGCCATTTAAATCAGCGTCTGCAGCCTTCAGTCGCGGATAGTTAGTGATTTTTCCTTTCACCAACAAAGTCTGAACGTCATGAAGGACTTTGAGACGATAGATATCAATGTTGTTCCGGGAGATTTCAAGATCTCCCCAGGCTTCATCGATAGAAAAATCCTTGTCGGCAAAAGGCTTGATGTTAGACAGGTGGAAGCGGGCAATGAAGTCCTTGCCCTTCTTGAAGATCTTGAGACGTCTGGCTTCCATAAGATCATGATTGGCATGAATCCTCGTGTTCTCAATCAGCAGAGTATCGATCCGAACGGGTGCTTCTTCTGACAGATCAAATATTTTTTTAATGAGCTTACGATCTATCTCCGTTGTTTCCTCATCTTTCTTAGGAAAGTCGTAATCAATGACGGAGTCGGAGACCCTGATTTCCCCGAAGGTCAGCTTTCTTTCTTCAACTTCAATCAGGCTGATGTAAAAACCGAGCTTACCCAGCTCAGCGTAAAGGGTTTCCTCCGGCCCGATGACTTTTTTTACTTTCACCCGGTTAAGTTCAATTCCGGGTGGAAAAACTGATATCCCGATATTCCGGATGCTGATGTGAGTATTCGTTTTTTTGAGAGAGAGATCTGAAATCACACGCGTAATGAGGTTTCCGAATGAATTCGTATGCACAAAGATTACGAATGCCGCAATTGAGGCACAAATAATAAAAACAATGGCACCGACGACGCTCTTAAATCTCATTCGAGTTTCTCAAGCCTTTCCCGCGCCATACGGTAGTGAGAATCAATCGAAAGAATTTTATTCAGAACCTGTCTGGCTTCCTTCTTCATCCCAAGTCGAAGATATGCTTCGGCCTCACAGTAGAGAAATGAAAGTAAGTCATCCGTTGTCCTGACAAGCTTCATGGACTCAAGGGCGAGATCAAGGGCCTTGCGGTAATCACCGCACAGGAGTTGAGAAGTAAGTGCAAGATAAGCTGCCTTAAGCTTGACCCGGTCATCGGTTGATCTGTCATGCACAATCATGGCGGAAGCCAGCGCCACTCCCGGTAATTCGCTTTGGATAAAACTCACGGCCAGATCGAGAAGGGTGGCATCTCCGTATCCATGATTTTTTACGAGCTGAATGAGAAGGGCTTCATCTTCTGTCCTTTCCGGATTCTCAGAGAGGACAAGTGACTTCACTAGTTTTTCTGTGAGCACGAGATCAGGAGTTTCCCAAGCTTCAGTTCTGCTCACTGGCTGAGTAATGTTCACAAAATACTTTTTTAATTCGGGAAAGTGCTTGGCGACATAAACGAAATCATAGTTCTGATGGATAGCAAGTTCTCGTGAATAGTCTGTCGCAACATCAGTATATCCATTGGCGACAAGAATCTGCATCAGCATGATATCGAAACGGAAGTCATTAAAGTAGATCACTGTCTCGGCCATGCGTTTGAAGTCTTTCTTCTCCATAAAACCTGAGAGAGTTATCTGAAGGAAGCTCTGATAAATATCCAGATGGCCTTTGTCACTTTGCGAAGTCAGGATCTGGAGTAATGATTCGAGCTTACCTCTGAGAATTTTGGGCGCAGACTTCTCATAAGCTTCAAGTATGAGTTTTGTTATCTTCGTTTCAGCACTCGCAATATCTTTCCGCAGCAAGGTGAGAGCGAGCTCCTGAAGTTGAAGCTGGAAATCTGTCTTGAAATATTTTTGTACCAATTGGGTTACGAGTCCCGGCACAGAAGGAAGACTTCTTTCAAAGAGGCGAAGGTGAAATTCTGAGATCAAATCGTGCAGCTCACGGATGTGGCCGCGTTTTTCTGCAAGCTTCATCCGGAAAAAAAGAATGCGTGAGTCTGTTGATGAAAGCAAAGTCGAAGATGAGTTTTCAAAAAAGCGAATGGCATCTTCCGGATTTATATCCCAGACGAGATTAATGACTTCCAGGACGAGATGATCCGGCAGAGATTTTTTCTGCAGTAAAAGTGATTCTAGATAAAGTGGAATGATTTCTGATCTTGCAGAGGGGAGTGCAGAGATCAAGGCCGTCTCCAATGCAGTCTCTGCACTGGAAAAATTCTCTCCGGCCATCATTTGCCGAATGGATTCAATTAAGTCCTTCAAATGCCCTTCCTATGACATTAAATGCTTAATTTTATTATACTTTCAAATGAGTTTTTTGGACAAATAATTGGTCGAAAATTGGTTCGAAACAAACTCCGGATCATTCAGGATACTCTTGTGAAGATCGATGTTGGTTTTGATCCCACTCACGACAGTTTCATCCAGCACTCGCTTCGCGCGGGTGATGCAATTGGCGCGATTGTCGGCCTGAACAATAATCTTGGAAATCATAGAGTCGTAGTGAGGAGGTACAGTATATCCCGTATAAATGAAGTCATCTATTCTGACTCCAATCCCTCCAGGTCTGTGATAATGCGTGATATGACCAGGTGATGGCATACCGGTTTTTGGATCTTCAGCGTTAATTCTGAATTCGATAACGTGATTGCGGAAGATAATATCAGACTGTTTGAATCGACTGACATCACCCTGAGCATGACGAATCATCTCAGAGATTAGGTCCACACCGGTCCGGCCTTCCGTTACCGGGTGCTCAACCTGAATACGGGTGTTCATTTCCATGAAGTAAAATTTTTCCTCATCCTGGTCATAGAGGAACTCAACTGTACCGGCAGAGTCGTAATCAACGAACTTAGCGAGGCGAACAGCAGCGGAACAAATTTCCTCTCTCACTTTTGGAGTGAGAACCGGAGAAGGTGCTTCTTCGAGGATTTTTTGAAATCGTCTCTGGATCGTGCAGTCTCGCTCACCAAGATGAATCACGTTTCCATGTTGATCGGCGAGAATCTGAACTTCAATGTGTCGCGGATTGGTAATGTATTTTTCGATGAAGAGAGTGCCATCACCAAAAGCCGCTTTCGCCTCTTCATTCAGTCTTGAAAGTGCAGGCCAGAGCTCATCGAAATTTTCAATGCGCTTCATTCCGCGTCCACCACCACCAGCAGATGCTTTGATGAGAACAGGAAAGCCCATCTTCTCGACTTCTTTCTTGATGACTGATTCTTCAACTTCTTTCACATAAATAGGTTCGAGTGTCGGAACTTTTGCTTTTTTAGCAGTAATCTTCGACTCGATTTTATCGCCCATCGACTGGATACATTTTACAGATGGACCGATGAAAGTGATTCCCCACTTCGCACAGGCTTCGGCAAAATCATAATTTTCCGAGAGAAAACCATAACCAGGGTGGATCGCATCAGCTCCGGTAATATCAGCGGCAGAAAGGATTTGCGGAATATTGAGGTATGAATCTTTTGATTTCGGAGGACCAACGCAAACAGATTCATCCGCCATTTTTACGTGAAGCGAGTCTTCATCCGCTGTGGAATGAATGGCAACTGTCTCAATGCCAAGCTCTTTGCAACTTCTGATCACACGAATGGCGATTTCGCCACGGTTAGCAATCAGCACTTTCTTGAACTTTTTCGCTTCAACTTTCATTATGGCTTGATCTTGAAGAGTGGCTGGCCGAATTCAACCAGCGATTCAGTTTCTACACAGATCTCAACGATTTCACCTGCGATGTCCGCATCAATTTCGTTCATGATTTTCATCGCTTCGAGTACACAAAGAGCCTGACCCTTTTTAACTTTATCTCCTAGTTTCACATAGACCGGTTTTCCCGGTGAAGGAGAACCGTAGAATGTTCCTACGAGTGGAGAAGTAATAACGTGAAGACCTGCATCCACAACAACTTTTGGTGCTGCTGCAGTGACAGGGGCCGGAACGGCTGACTGAGCAGGAGCATGATGAACAGGTGCATGGTGAACGATTGGCGCTGATGAAGTCATGAAGCTGACTGCAACTTTGTAATCTTTCCCCTCAACCTTGAGTTCAGCTACTCCCTGGTCTTTGGCGACTTTAACGATCTCTTTCAATACATCGAGATTCATAATTATGCCTTCTCACGTGAAATATATTCACCTGTACGAGTATCAATTCTCAGAACTTCGCCTTCTTTAATAAACAATGGAACGTTGATCTGAAGACCAGTTTCCATTACGGCTTTCTTGTTTCCACCAGTAGCCGTGTCTCCCCGCATTCCCGGATCTGTTTCAACAACTTTCAGGTTGATGAAGTTCGGAAGCTCGATGGAGATCGGGTTGCCATTATAATAAAGAATATGAACTCTGATATTTTCCTGGAGATAGAACTTATTCTCGCCAACCTGGTCGTGAGAAAGGTGAACCATTTCGAAAGTTGTCTGGTCCATGAAGTTGTAACCATCAGTGTCTGAATAGTTATACTCCATTTCCTTTTCTTCCATGTCCGGCTTACCAACAGTCTCAACGCCGGCCTTGAACGTACGCTCAATGGTCTGGTTCGTTTCAAGATTTCTGATACGTGTTCTTACGAATGCTGAACCTTTACCTGGGTTCACGTGTTGGAAATCAACGATGATCCAGGGCTTACCTTCGATCTCGATTTTGAGACCCTTTCTGAAATCTGTGGTTTGGTACATGAAAAGATTCCTTTAAATATGTCTGCCGACAGCAGACATCAAATGATCAGTGAAGCTGCGATGATATCGCGACGTAATAACTCTGTTTTCCAAGCCCGCTCATTATGGCGGAACAGGCTTTTGCCGTCAACAAAGTATGCCGGAAGTCCTCACGCTGATAGACCTGGGAAAGGTGCACTTCAATTACTGGAATTTTCAGGATTTTCAGAGCGTCATGAATGGCAACACTGGTGTGCGCATATCCGCCCGGATTGATGATAAGAGCGTCATATTTTTCGGAATGGGCCAGTTGGATTCTTGAGACAATTTCACCTTCTACGTTCGATTGAAACCATTCAAGCTGGGCCATGCCCTTCACTTTTTCATCGGTCCATTTTGCAATTTCGGCAAGTGAATCTGTTCCATAGATTTCAGGCTCACGCTTGCCGAGCATGTTGAGATTGGGTCCATTGATGATAAGGAATTTTTTCATGTGCGCTGAGCTCTTGCTCTCAGGTTCCCGAGGAAATCATCAAATGCTTCTTTCACTTTGAGCTCCGCAGGTGATTTTGCTTTTACCTGAGACTCGATGATTGAGATCA
>JAYVHR010000170.1:0-2878 GCA_043771075.1 Bacteriovoracaceae bacterium | reverse complement strand
CCTGAGGAAATCACCTCACTCCTGACCCTGTTCCCGAAGGGAATTGTGGCGGTTGATCTGGAGACGACGGGCCTCTCTCCCCTGGTGGATAAAATCATTGAAATCGCTGCAGTAAAACTCACCCCTGACGGTGTCGTCTCAAGTTTTCACACGCTCATCAATCCGCTGATCGACATTCCGGAATTCACCATTCAGTTTCATGGCTTGAGAAACGGTGATCTGACCCTGGCTCCGACAATTAAAAAGCCTTTAAAAAGTTTCTGGGATTTTGTTGAGAGACATCCGATGATTGCTCACAACTCGAGTTTTGACCTGGGTTATCTCATTAAATCCTGTCACGATCATCAGATTGAATTTCCGCCGCTCGATATCTACGATTCGTGCCGTTACGTCCGTGCCATTTACAAGCCTCTCGAGACACCACCGAAAAATTATAAACTCTCGACCCTTTGTGAATTTTTCCAGATCCCTTTCCAGCATCACGTCGCCATTGAAGATACCTTTGCATGTCTCAAGGTGACTGCCGGAACTGCGAAAATGGAATCAGATCACAAGAAGGCCCTCGAGAAGAGTTTTGTCTTCCGTCTTTCAAGTTTCTACCAGAATGATTGCTTTAATTTTTCAGCGCGACTGAATGGACTCCGGGACATGGTTCAGAACAAGGATCTTGTTCAGATTGATTATCGCGGCAAGAATATGAAAGGCATCCGCTGGGTAAGACCCATCGGTCTCATGCCACTCCCGAAAGGGCCTGTTCTCTTCGGGGAATGCCTTGTTTCCGGCATGAATAAATCATTTCTTCTCAAGAAAATTAAAAACTATTCGCGCCTCGAGGCAAGCCTCTGGCAAAAGAGCGATAATGATTAAGCATTTTATTACCCGTGAAAATCTCGGACACCGGATTGTTCAGTTCCTGATTCTCATTGCACACATTGCTCTTCTCAAGTGGATTCTCTACACACTTTATGAAGGCGGAATTCTTCCTTTCACCACTCTCATGTATCACTTCGCCGGCATTTCTGTGGCCGGAGGATTACTGATTTTTACCTGCGCCCAGATTTATAAACGCCAATATCTGAAGGAACTGAAAAAGCATGGACATGAGCCCAAGCTGGACCCATAAGTTCCAGGAGTCATTCCGCGATCTTTCAACTCTCTCAGCATTCCTCGGATGGAAGGCACCTGCAGGCGTGGAAAAAATCTATCCCGTTTTTATCCCCCGTGATCTCGCCCTACTGATGAAAGAAGAAGGTCCCGACGGGATTCTTGCCCGCGAGTTTTATCCGCACGCTGATGAACTTATCGATCAGGGATATCTTGATCCCATCGGCGATAAAACTTACCATGTGGCCCCGCAACTCATTCACCGTTATCCGAATCGGGTACTTTTCACTGCCACCAGTATTTGTCCTGTTCATTGCCGGTACTGTTTCAGGAAAAATGAGCTTTCTCCCAATGATGAAATATTCGGTCAGGACTTTGAGAAAACGATTCAGTATCTCGCCTCTCATCCGGAAATCTCGGAAGTTATTTTTACCGGCGGAGATCCGCTCACTCTGACTGATCATAAACTCGATAAATTTCTCTCCGCATTTGCAGCGATTCCGCACATCAAAGATATCCGTTTCCACTCACGCTATCCGGTGATCCTTCCGGAAAGAATTGATGAGGAGTTTCTCTCGCTTTTAAACAAATGGGCGAAGCATTTCCGGACCGTGAGCCTTGCTGTCCACGCCAATCACGTGAAGGAATTTTCGTGTCAGGCAAAATCCGCACTTCGTCTCCTCGCAAGTTCCCGGGCGCAGATTCTTTCTCAGACAGTACTTCTGAAAGGGATTAACGACTCGACCGTTGCCCTCACCAGTCTCATGGAACTCTTCGTTGATCATAAAGTGCGCCCTTATTACCTTCATCATCCCGATCAGGTCCGTGGAGGAATGCATTTTTATCTTCCGCTTGAAGAAGGCCGGAAGATTTACCATTCCCTCAGGAAAACTCTCCCGGGCTGGGCGATTCCCCAATATGTGATCGATGTTCCGGGTGGCCACGGGAAATTGCCGGCCTTCAATCCGGAAACTGCGAGCTTCTCAGGCCATTTTCTTACACTTCGGGGTGAAACAGTCGCTATCACCGAGCCTTTCGCTCAGGTTTAGACAATCCCTTCCTGATAGTTAATTTTATTGAACATGCTAAAATTTAAGCATGAGTCAGACGATCCTCATCGAGACCAACGAAGATCTCAAAAAAATATTCAGCCTAAACCTCAATACCTTTGTGGGTACTGATGTCGTTCTGCGCACTGGTGGGGATGACACTATTCAGCTCCTGAAGATTCTTCCGCAGATTTCTCTCATCATCACGCGCGCGAAAATCGGTAACGAAGAAACCGCCGTGAAGATTCATCAGCACCTGAAAAATGAAGGTCTCGAAACAACAATGATCATTCTCGGGGAATGTCCGCAACTCTCGAATGAAGTTCTTTGTCTTCAGGAACCGGTCAGCTGGGAAATTCTTATCCGTCAGGCAGCACAGGCGCTGGGCGTTTCTCTCCAGGATATTTCTCACAGGGTAAAACCGGATTTCCTTCCGGTCGGACTTCACTTCTTCCGCGATATCTCGAAAACGCCGTGTGATGTCTATATCCGGATTAAGAAAGGCCCGCACGAATATCAGTTCGTGAAACGCATTCATTCGAAAGATACTTTTGATCACGAGTCGATCAGTAAATATGAAGAACAGGGCCTCAAGGAATTTTTCGTTTCGAAAGATTATATCCAGTACTTCACAACTTTTGTTACGAACGCTCTTGTTCAGAAACTGGAGCGCGGGCTGAGAATATGACGTTTCCCGGGGAGAAATGCCTTTCCAGTCTTCGTTG
>JAYVHR010000169.1:0-5859 GCA_043771075.1 Bacteriovoracaceae bacterium | reverse complement strand
AGGAGTTCCTTGCCGTAATAGTTGGCGAGGTTCTCATTGAGCTCCACTTCATCCTTAATGAAGAAGACGGTATGGAAAAGTTCATGAAAAATAGTTTCCGCGAGTTCCACGTCATCATACTCAAAAAACGAAGAAAGAATCCGGTCTTCAAAGTAGCCCAGAGTGGAATAAGCATAAACCGGGCGGACATACGTCACGAGATTCTTATCATTCCTGAGACTACGGGAAAATCTTTTCGCCGATTCCTTCTTATAAAACCCGATATAGGGAAAACTTCCGACGAACGGGAAATCAAATTCGTGCGCTTCGATCTTCGTATGAGGACTTGCAATCACGAGATATGTAACCGCCTCATGATCAAGCATCGTAGTCTTCGTGTAGATATCTGTTTCTTTGGAATTGAAAAAGTAATAGAAAAATTTCTTATACTCCTGAACGAGCAGGATTTTTCTCTTCACTTCTTCTGTGACTTCCGGATCATCGAGAACTTTGTCATTTGAACGCGAGGAGAACCACTGGATTTTAGCAAAGTTGTATCCCTGCTCAGTCAGATAGCCCAGATGGGAACAACCGGCAGCAAAGAAGAGAATAAGAAGGAGAAGCGGGGCCAGAAATCTCATGCTCTCATGATAGCTGAAATGGCCCGATTTTAAAGCTGAATGGTGCTTTTGCGTGTGACGACAAAGAGGCAAACGGAAACAAGTATTATGGTCAGGATGCTTTTCAGCGCCAGGTGCACCGGCGCCTTAAGCCAGATGAGTGACAGGGAAATAAGTATCATTGTGGCGCAGAGAATTTTAGCGCGCTTTCTCACCACCCGGTGTTGCCCCCATTCCTGAATAGCAGGCCCTGCCAGAGGCAGACTCAGAATCCATGCATGAAATCTCGGTGATGACTTCGAAAAAAGGAAGGCAGCAAGGATCATGAAAGGAGTCGTCGGGATGATGGGAACAAAGGCCCCGAAGACTCCAAGGCCAAAGCTTAACCATGCGCAAATGAAGTAGAACAATTTCACTGAATCTTTTTCCCGAGATCCCGGATGATTTTCCCTTGAGTCGAAAGAGCTGTCGCTGAAGTAATTTCCACATCCGCCCAGTGCCACTGATAATCAGTTTCCGGAGTTTCAGGTTCAAAGTGAACGAGACGATAACAGGATGTTCTTCCAGTCCATTTCGTCACACCTTTATTAAGGCCCTTTTCCTCCACCAGTACACGATAAGTTTTCCCGATCATGCCCTGGCGGTTTTTTTCCTGGATCTTAAGCTGCCTCGCCTGAATCTCGCGCAGGCGTCTCCCGCGAATCTCATCATTGATGGCATCGTTCATCTTCGCGGCTTTAGTCCCTTTTCTCGGGGAGAAAGCGTACGAGTAGATGAAATCAAACTGCGCATCATCGAGAAGCTTCAGAGTCGCCTGATGCTCTTCTTCTGTCTCATTCGGAAAACCGGCAATGATATCGCTTGAGATAATCATCTCTGGATTTGCCGTCCGCATTTTCTGGAGAAGAGTGAGGTAATGCTCGACTGTGTATTCACGAAGCATCCGCTGAAGAACAGTATTCGATCCACTCTGCACCGGAAGGTGAAGATGATTCGCGAGTTTTTTGGAATTGGCGTGGGCAGCGACAAGATCATCTGTCACATCATAAGGATGAGAAGTTGTGTAACGAAGGCGAACGAGGCCCGAAATCTTTTCGAGTTCCATGATGAGCTGACCGAGTGACTCTCCGTTATCTTTTCCATACGAATTTACGTTCTGACCGAGGAGCATGACTTCCTGGACACCGGAATGTTCCACCAGACGGGAAACATCTTTCACGACTTCCTCGAGCCTGCGCGATTTCTCGCGGCCGCGGGTAAAAGGAACAATACAGTAAGAGCAGAACTTATCGCAGCCCTTAATGATATTCACGTACGCCATCGGCGTACCCTGCGTGATCTTCGTTTCAATCGAATAGTTTTCCGAGCGATCCCACGACGTCACAGAGAAGTTTTTTTCTCCTGAGTAAGCGCGATAAACCATCTCACCGATGTTATCGATAACATCAGTTCCGAAAGCAAAGTCGAGCTGCTTATATTTAGCGACGAGATCTTTGCCTTCTGTCTGCGCGATACAGCCACCGGCCGCCACGATCACGTTTTTCTTCAGACCCGTTTCCGGATCCACGTCTTTATTCTCTTTCAGTTTTTTTGTCTCACCGAGATGTGAGTAAAATTTCTGATTCGCGAGATCACGGACGGCACACGTATTAAAGATTACCAGATCGGCTTCTGACTTTTCAGAAGTCGCGGTGAAATTCATGCCGGAGAGATGCGAGAGTATGCGTTCGCTGTCGTGATAATTCATCTGACAGCCGTAGGTCTTCATCCAGACTTTACGCGGGGGAAATTCGAGATCGCCCACTTTCACAGTGGGAGTTGGTGTAGTCATGCGGCCCTCAAAACTTTAGCTATTCAATCTAAGACTGAAGGGTTGATAAATGTTGGCGCACAATATCAAACTGCGAGTTGTAAGTAAAGGAAATCACAGGCATAAATTGAAGTTGAATTGAGTTCTAAGTGAGTGTTATCATTTTAAAATGATTAGGTGGGGAAGTGCTTGTAACACCTCCCCTAAATCCCATCAGATTGTTCTGAGTAATACAGCAAGCTGTAAAACCAAAATGATCATCACGAGAACCCTAATCATGTCTTCCATAACAAAACCTCTTTGTTGCAAAAAAGGCCCCCTTCATTGGGGGTTTATGGAAGACTTCTTCTATTAAACAGAATGTTTGTTGTTTGAGAACTAAGTCAAAAGACTTTTGAGTTTTTTTTCAGAATGAGAATCATTTTTTCCATTGAATTAAAACAAAGTACAAGAAATCTATGTCTGGTTCAGATAAACCAAAACCAATATCAAACCTCTCACTAAGCCTATCAAAATAAACTCTTGAAGGATTTTTTTCATGTACAAATTTGACTTCAGATCTAGCTAGTTCAATGACCTTGCGTCTTTCAAAAATCTTGGCCCAAAAATAGAACGGATTCGTATAGTAATTACGGTTAAACAACCAGCCCACAGGTGAAGTAGTACCAGAGTCGTAATTCACGGTCTCAGAGTTTAAAACAATTATTTCAGCTCTTTGTAGTCTAAGAATTAAGTACAACATCCACATCACGACCATTCCACCAACAGTCCACAAGCATAGCCAAATAATTAAGAAGATACTTGGTGAATCGCCTATCAGAATTTCTTTCAAGGCAGAGTAAAATCCAAAAGACCACCCTCCCGGCCACAGAGGTACTTGGCTTTTCCCCCTGAGGGCTTCATCCAGCCTAGAGTTAAGGAACTGATTGGGTGATTTTTGAGCCGGCAGGAATTGAAATATCCATTCTTAAATCAATTCTGTCTGCAGAGCGATATAGAATACTAAGTTGAATACGAAATGAAGGAAAATCGGTGCGAAAACGGAGTGAAATCTGAGCAGCGCTTGTCCGCAGATGAGACCCAGAAGGAAAGTGTAAAACACTTGGAAACCGATAAACGGGACGTATTCAGCAGAGAGAACCGAAAGACCCACGAGGTGGGAAAAGGCGAAGATCGCCGCCACCAGCATAGAGGTCACGTATTTTCCACCGACACTTGAGATAAGTACACGTTGAAAAGTCTGGCGGAAGACAAGCTCCTCGAGAATCGGAGCGAAAAGCAGGAGATGCCACTCGAGATTGTTAACGAGACGAAATGGAGTTTCGATATCCATGTACCAGATCGCAAGGACAGAACCCCCGGAAAGCAGAAGCACTTCCAGAGTAGCTTTGAGAGTCTGTTTAGTGAGCATCCAGCGGAACTTCCATGGAAGACGGAAGAAAAAGGAGACGGAAAGGGCGAAGAGAAAATCAAAAATGTAACTGAAAGAAATGGTCGAAGGAATCTTGTGCCAGGGAAGTCCCCAGGAAAAAGAGAAGTACACAATGACGAGGACAAAAAAGCTGATCACTTCAGTTCACCAACTGTGGCCACTTCGTGGATTAATCTGATTATTTCATCATAGAATTGCGGTTTTGTAACTTTGATTATTTGCTGAAACGAGGGGTTCCGGGACTGGCCATGTCCCATGTTCTTGTCATCGAAGACCAGAATCCTCATTGAACCGTCTTTCTGGAAATAAAAAATGATATCGAGGTTGAAAGCGATAAGACGAAGAACTTTATCTTCTGACGATGGCTCGAGTCCTGAGAAGAACGCGGCTGTGAGAACCATTCCTTCTTCATTCTTAATCTTTTTGAGTGCCCTGGATAAAGTTCCGAAGCTTGCCTGGATCCAGAGCAGGGCCTTCGCCTCACTTTCATAATCCAAAGTGGTCACTCCTGAAACCGGTGTGACAACAAATTCCTTGTGACTTTCAATCCCGGAAATAACTGTTGCGTGGATCGCGAGATTCATGAGCTTCACGAACTCAGAACGCTCAGCAGGAATTCTTCTCTTCCGCAGAATTTTTCCATCCATCGCAAATTTTACATCTTCCACATCACCACGGTGCCAGTCGATGGTTTCTTTATTCTCTTTCTGGATTTCCACCATGAATCTTCTTTGTCCAACAGACATGAGATCGAAGTTCCATGTGACAGATGAGAATACTGATTGAGCAGGATCAAATCTCAGAAAATATTCACGGGGATTTGCTCCCCGGAAAATATCCCAGAAGCTCATTTCTGAGTTTCCCGGAAGTGAGTGAGAATGGCATCCCAGTCAGGAGAAGAGAAAACTAGACTTCGGTCTTTTGGTTTTACAAGTCCCTGATCAACGGTGTGATCAAGGAATTTCAGGAGATGATCAAAGTATCCGTTGATGTTCATGAGGGCGACAGGCTTTCCGTGAAAACCAAGCTGTCTCCACGTGAGAATTTCAAAGAGCTCATCCATTGTGCCCATTCCGCCGGGAAAAATCAGGAAGGCATCTGAGAGATCATACATCATTTTTTTTCGTGCATGCATATCCGGTACGACATGAAGTTCCGTAAGGCCCCCGTGGGCAATTTCTTTTTTCATGAGCTGCCGGGGGATCACACCCTGGGCCTTACCACCCAGGACCATCAGGCGATTGGCGAGAGCACCCATGACTCCTATGGCAGCTCCACCGTAGATAAGCTCAATATTATTTTCATGAAAACTCTTCATGACTTTGTCTGCCTCTTCATAAACTTTCGGGTCACGGCTTTCGCTCGCTCCACAGAAGATACAGATTTTCATTTTTTTCCTTTAAGGATGCTTCGGATATATATCATTTCCAGGAGCATGAAAGGAATGAAGGCGATGTAAAATCCACCAGTCTTCCAGAATAGCCACTCCGCGGTTGTCATTTTAAAAGTCACCCAACCCATCCATATCGCAAACCCGAACAAGAAAAGACAGAGATGCCACTCCATGACTCCGTAAACATGCTCAGGCAGCATCCGGTTCTCAGGAGTCTTCATATCCACCAGCATCTGGTGAATAAGAGATTCGTTCATCATTTTCTTGTAGATAAAGAAAATGGCGATGGCAATTCCAGTCATCGTGGGCTGAAGTTTGAACCAGATCCCTTCTTTCGCGATGAGGGAAATTATCCCTAGAACAACGATAAGTGAAATGTTGAGCTTAGAAAGAGTGTGAACATGGCCGGTAAATTTTTTCTCGAGGGCCATTTCTATCAGGCCGAGAACGATCCCACCAATCAGTGCAATCTCAAGCGTGAAATATGTTTCCAACAGCCAGTAGGCCACTGCTGGAATGAATGACATCAGAAAAAAAGGAGGAGTCGAGCCGCTCTTCATACGAATGAAGTCTAAGCTATTTTCCTCATTTTTTCTTCAAGATAAGAGAAATATTGCTCTTTGAA
>JAYVHR010000168.1:0-4834 GCA_043771075.1 Bacteriovoracaceae bacterium | reverse complement strand
GAACAGAAATATTGGGAATGCCACGAGAGCCTCGAAGAAATCTGGCTCGAAGACAGGGGAGACAACGCCCGGTACATCTACTGGGCGGTCATTCAGGTGGCCGCTGCCTGCATTCATTTTCGCGATAAAAAAATCCTCGGTGCCCAGGGCATGATCATGAAGGCGAAAGAGAAATTTAAAAAATCCCGCGAGCTCAATGTCCTCACTCCGGAAGTGGAGAAGCTTCATTGGTATGAGCTCGAGAAACTGGTCATGAATGTACCTGAGGGAACGAACTCAAAACTCGAGGATTTCGCCCACCTCTTTGAATTCCGTTTTCCCGCCACTGCCACTCTTTAGAGGGGCCCATTTACCCCCTGTGCCTCCGTTTGTTGCTAGTGAAGCCCTCGTAACCCCCTGGATGTATAACAGCGGCCGGTATGCATTTACACTCTTGGTATATGAAAAACATCATCTTCACCTTCTTCGCTTTCTCCATCTCTCTCTCGGCAATAGCTTCAGCTCCACAGCTCGCTTACGGTAAGGCCCAGGGCTACACCGGTCTTAAAAAATCCCTTCTCTACCAGGCACTGGGTGTGCGCAAAGTTTATCGTCGTCTTGCTTAAACACATCCGATAGAATTTCCGTATATACGGAGGTTCTATGAATTTTAATTGCTGGTACCCACTTGAAGCTCATGACAAAAGACTATCAACTGCACTTCTGATCACACGGGTTGTGATGGGTTTTGCGATGGCCTCTCATGGCTGGCCGAAATTCCAGAATATGACTTCATGGATGGGTCCGGATGCTCCGGTACCTGCGTTCTTAATTGCTCTCGCTGCGATTGCTGAGTTTCTCGGCGGTATCGCGATCATGATCGGTGCTCTCACTCCCGTCGCTTCGTTCGGCCTGATCTGTACGATGGTCGTTGCAGCTGGCTTCCATATTTCCAAAGGCGATCCGTTCGTCGGCTCTGGTGGAGCTTCGTGGGAACTCGCGGGACTTTATCTGGTTCTTTCCGTAGTCTTCTTTCTCGTTGGACCTGGACGCTATTCTGTTGATGCATTCATCACGAAAAAGTGGCGCACCTGAAAACTTTTTTTCAGGCATTAAGGCTCATCACGCGGGATCCGGTTAATCTGTTTCTCGCGGTTATTCCGACGGCCATCGCTCTCTTCATGTATCTCTTTGTTGTCGTCTGGATATTCAAGCGCGCTGATTACCTCGGTCTTCTGGTGATGGAATATCTTCCGTCAAAGGATACCGCAGGGGTCATCGGCATAATCATGACCGGCGTTTTGATTCTGTTTGTTTTTCTCGTGATGAGCTGGACGTTCGTGATTGTGGTGGGCCTTATTGCTTCGCCATTCAACTCGATGCTGAGCTCGCGGATTGAGACCATGCTCGCCGGGAAAACAGTGGGCGAGGACAGGAAAAAAACCATCGCTGACATGAGCAAAGGCCTGGGCAAGACCTTCAAAAACGAGATCAAAAAACTCGTGTTTATCATTCTGGTGGCAGCATTTGCCTTTATCCTCAATCTCTTCCCGCTGTTCTATCCCTTCGGTCTCTTTCTGGTTTCGGTTTTATTCGCGGTTCAATTCGTTGATTATTCTTGGTCCCGCCATGACATGGGGGCCGGTGCTTGTTTTGCTGACATCACCCGAAACATAATTCCTTATTCCCTGTCAGGATTCCTCTTCCTCTTATTGGTAACTGTACCGATAATAAATGCATTCGTACCCGCACTAGCAACCAGTTACTTTACGGTGTTATGGCTAAAGAGACAGAAGAAAATTCCGGCATAGATGAAATCAAAGTCATTGCAATAAAACTTCCTTTCGACCTTCAGGAAAGGCTTCTCACGTTCCCATTTCTTCACGCGATCAATAATAAGTATCCCAAAGCCGAAATTAATATCATCACTCCCAGAAAAGATATCGAAGTCCTGAACCTTCTTCCGTTCAAGGCTTTTTATCATGAGTTTGATGAAGACGAGCTCAACACTGTCTTCGATGTTCATCGCTACTGCGTTCATGCGAAAATTTACAACGTTGATCTTTTTATCAGTCTCACCAATTCATTTTCGGATGCTTCCATCGGTCTGAATCTTCGGGCGAAGAAGCGCCTGGGGTTTTCTGATAACTGGAAAACCCTTGTCCTGAACGAGAAAACCAAGCGTCCCGTGGGCCACCATATCTGCGAAGATTTTTTCGAGCTGTATAAAACGCACGTGAATGCGAATGTCGATCTGAAGTTAAAGGTAGTGTCGCGTGAACTTCAGCCAGTGGTTATGGATTGGGATACCAATCCCTATATCGCCATCAATCTTACTCCGCTGAGAGATGCCGTCATTGATGAAGAATGGATAAAGCTGGTTCACTCATTTGATAAGCAGAGAATAATTTTCTTTTCATCAGAGGACCGCGAGAGAGTCAATCCTTTGATTGATCAGTTTATTTCACGCCTTCCGCTCAAAAACACTTATTCGTTTTACCTGCAGAAAGACTGGATTGATCTCGCGAAAATGCTCGCGCACGCCAAAGGTGTGATTACCTACGAAGGGCCCCTGGCGTCGGTGGCGGCCTATGTGGGGGCGAAGACACTTATTATCTATGATCGTCACGATCCTCAGAAAGAGGGGCCGTTTTATTTTCTCTCCGACATTGCTCTTCTCACGAGTAAAGATACGTCTGTAACATTACAACAAGCACCTTCGCTTCTTAAGGGCCGCACGATTTTCGACATGCATGCCATCCAGGCGAAAGCGTCTCAGTTCTTCAAACTCACATGAAATTAGTTTTTTTTCTACTTCTTCTTATTCCGGAGCTTGGCATGGCGAAAGTCTTCACTCTGAAGCGGAACATTCCCCAGACTGCAGGAGAACTAGTTCTGACCTACACCGGGCATATTTCTCACAAGCGTCCCATGATCGGTGGCCCGACTCAAATGACGATTGGAGTGAAGGTGAAAGATGGTAGTGAGGAATCCCTCCGTGAGATGAAAGTTCACGGGAAGCAGGGAACTAAAGAGCAAAGTTTCACCGGATTCATTCATAAGCAATGGAAGATCATCGCCGTTAAGATCGATGAATCCGGTGGAATTCTGACTGTCGAAATTACTGAAAACTCGCCAGGATCTGATTAAGCGACGCCAGCTTATCCTGCGCCAATTTAGCTTTTTCATTCACTTCGTTACGAACAGCTTCCGGCGCATTGGCCATGAAGTTTTCGTTATTCAGTTTCGCTTCAACTTTTGAGTACTCCGCTTTTGTTTTCTCAATGTCCTTAGTAATCCGGTTCACTTGCTCGCTGATATCGATGATTCCCTCGAGAGGAATAAAGATTTCGGCAAAGTTAGTGGCCAGAGACGCCGACTTCTTCGGACGCTCCTGGGCCTTGTTACGGATCGTTCCTGATTTCACGTTCGCGAGATCTTTCAGGAAGCGACGTGAGTCATAGGCAAACTTCGCGAGCTTCTTGTCGTCAGTAAAAATCCGGACATCAATTTCATCTTTCGGTTTCATGTTGACCGAAGAACGGATATTTCGGATGCCGGTTGTGACATCGATAAACTTATTCATGAGTTCACTGACTTCAGCGTTTTCCAGATTCTTGTCATATTCGACATAAGACTGGGTCACCAGGAGACTTTTGTCAGACACAAGGTGAGACCAGATTTCTTCCGTGATAAACGGAGTAATCGGGTGGAGAAGGGCAACGATTTTCTTGAAGCAGAACTTCAGCATCGTGGCGCGGATCACTTTCTCACGCTCATTCGTGCCGTACAGGATGTTTTTAGATAGCTCGATATACCATGAGCAATACTTGTCATAAACAAACGAGTAGATCGCAGCACTGGCATCATCAAAGCGGTAAACATCCATGGCTTCGTTCATGACTTTCGCCACATCGTTGAGCTCGGCCAGAATCCACTTGTCGTGAAGATGCCATTCGGATTTCACCGGAAGCTCGTCCTTGGCCTTATCCAGGAACGGATAAACAAAACGGAACGCGTTCCAGAGTTTATTGACGAAATTTCTGTAACCTTCAATCCTTTCTGGATCAAGGTTGAGATCACGGTTATAGCCGGAACCGGCCGCGAGAGTGAATCTCATCGCATCGGCACCGTACTGCTTAACCATATCGAGTGGGTCAATCCCGTTACCGAGTGACTTACTCATCTTGCGGCCCTGTTTGTCTCTGACGAGAGCGTGAATGTAAGTATGATTGAACGGAACTTTGCCAGTCACTTTCATTCCCATCATCATCATCCGGGCAACCCAGAAGAAAATAATGTCAAACCCGGTGATGAGGCATTCGTTCGGATAAAACTTATCGAAACCTTTTTCCTTCATCGCCTTCTCATCCGGCCAGCCGAGAGTGGAGAGTGGCCATAGACCCGAAGAAAACCACGTGTCGAGAACGTCCGGATCCTGGAAGAAATCTTTCCCCTTACATTCTATACATTCAGTCGGATCATTTTCCGCGGCCCACTTCGCTTCGCAATGGCGACAGTAATAAACGGGAATCTGATGTCCCCACCAGAGCTGACGGGAAATGCACCAGTCTTTCGGATTCTTTAACCAGGCATAGTAAGTGTTCTCCCAGCCTTTCGGGAAGAAGGTCATGTCACCGTCTTCAACGGCTTTGACAGCGTCTGCCGCCATCTGTGTCGTATTCAGGAACCATTGCTTCGATACCATCGGTTCAATAATTTCATCCGAGCGCTGGCCGTGCCCAACAGAGTTGATGTGCTCTTTTTTCTCAACCAGCAGATCGAGTTCGACAAGAATCCTTTCAACTTCGGCCCGCGCATCTTTTGGATTCAATCCTTCAATCTCAGGAGCGTT
>JAYVHR010000167.1:0-3190 GCA_043771075.1 Bacteriovoracaceae bacterium | reverse complement strand
GATCATCGTCCACTCAATCAGACGTTCAAACGGACCCACTTGTTGGCCCTGAGTGGGGTCAAAATAACTGACACTGGCAAAACCAATCTGCTGGGTCAGAATGCTACCGGTGGCGATGAATAAACTCATAATACACTTAACCAGAAATCCAATGATTAACCCCGCGGTTGTATGAAACATCATGAGGATCCAGATATTATCCGTCCCCACCAGTCTGACTTCTGCAACAAGCGTGCCCTGAACGGAGGGAAAAAAAGCATAGGAAATGAGGAAGCTCGTGAGGATTTTTACGATACCCGGAACTGAGACGTTATCGAAGAGAGGTATCTGCATGAGAACTGCAGTCCAACGGGCAAAGGACATCCAGAAAGCCAGATAAGTAAATTGGTCACTGAGAGTAAGATTCATCTACGGATGAGTTCCGGGATAGAAACGAACAGATCGTGAGTGTAACTCACCATTGTCTCCATCATCCACGGACTGAAAATAACCAGCGCCGCGATGATCACAAGAATCTTCGGAATAAAAGACAGGGTCTGCTCATTGATCTGAGTAACTGCCTGGAAAATGGAAACGAGAATACCGACAACTAGAGCGCCGATAAGCATGGGAGCTGAAAGCATCAGGGCGACTTTGATGGCTTGAGTTACCACTTCAATGGCAAATTCATTATCCATACATCACTCCTAAGTGTTGAACGAGCGGAGGATCGCGCCCGTTACAAGTTGCCATCCGTCCACGAGAACGAAAAGCAAGAGTTTAAAGGGCATCGAGACAAGCATCGGCGGAAGCATCATCATACCCATCGCCATCAGCACCGAGGCCACGACCATGTCGAGGACGATGAATGGAATGTAGAGAAGAAAGCCAATCTGGAATGCCGTCTTAAGCTCTGAAATAATAAAAGCTGGAATCAGATAATGAGTCGGAACGGCTTTGATATCCGAGGGAGCCGCCTCCCCTGTAACGTCGTAGAAGAGACCAATATCGTTTTTACGAACATGCTTTTCCATGAAACTACGAAGGTCACGCTCCAGTCCCTGGAGAGCGGCAACGCCATCAATCTGTTTTGCCTGATAAGGCTTGATGGTATTTTCATAAATCGATTTACCAGTCGGCATCATGACAAAAACCGAGAGGAACATGGCAAAGCCAATGAGAAGCTGGTTTGGTGGCATGTTCTGCGTACCCAGGGCCTGTCTCATAAAGGAAAGAACCACGACGATTCTTGTAAACGATGTGCAAAGAATAATAATCGCAGGCGCAAGAGTGAGAATAGTAAAAAGGAGAAGAACTTCAATCGTATCAACGAGGTTTGTCCCCTGTCCGAAGTTGACGGCAACTCCGGGGAGATTAGCTGTTTGTGCGAGAGCTGTTCCAGTCAGGGAAAGCGAAAGCAGGGCAATGATAAACTTAAAACAACCGGTCATGCCGAGCCTTTTAATTAATTGAACTCAATTGGCTTGAGTTTGCGGGCCTTCTTCTTCAATTCTTCAGAGAACTTCACGACATCAGTCGCTTTCGCAATTCTTGAAAGTGCAGTCTCTTCTCTCACTGGTGTGGACTCCATGATGTTCTCTTTCAGAGTGATCGTGGAAGTCTCGTCATTTGCTTCGGCATTCAGCATGTTGAGGTCAAAGTTCGTACCGGTGATTGATTTCTCACCCTCTTTGATGATTCCGGTTGTGTCTTTCATTTCCGCAAGGAACTGAAGACCTGTCTCCGAATTTGCCACGAGGAAAAGCTGCTTGTGAGCTTTCACGATCATGAGTGATTTTTTCGGAGCAACGTAAGTTGTCGAGATAACCTCGATCATCTTTCCGTTATTCAGGAAGCCCAGCTTCCCTTTGTTGAAAACACCTCTCTTCAGAACCTGAACCACTCCGTAGAAGAGTCCAAGAACGAGAGCGAGGAAGATCGTGAACTTCGCAGCATATCCAGCGAATGAGAAAGTACCAGTCGCGACCTTTGGAACATCTGCCTTGCTGGCAGACCGCTCAGGGGCAGCAGCTCCCAGTTTAATTTCATCTTTTTTGGTTTCAGCTCTCGGAACATCTTTTCCTTCATTCATCAGCTTGTTGAGGTAATCCTCATTCAGCTCTTCTTTCTTCACTGCGCCGATTTTTGAAGAAGCAGCAGCTGGCTCAAACGCAGGTTTTGTTTCTGTGGCCGGAGCTTTCATTTCAGGAGCAGGAGCTTTCACTGATTTAGGAGCAGCGATCGGCGCCATTGTATCAGCAGCGATGGTTACTTCTCTTGTCGGAGCACGATTGATTGTTGCGGTAGCAACTCCGCGGGGAAAAAGGATTTCAATGTCAGAGTTCTTCCAGCCCAGATCAACACCAGCGGCATTGATGGCATAAGGAAGAGTCGCGCGGATGATGGCTTTTCCATTCAGCACATTTGCTGAAAGAATCGCACCGCGGACAGTTTTAGTGATGGCGTTGAAAGGAACAGCACTGGTGAGTGTGATTTCAATAGTGTTCCCAAAAACCTTCACATCAGGAAGATCATTTGACCTGCCATCGAGCGCCACATTCAGAAACCCATTCGGGCCATCCGTGCGGAGATCAAGGTTTGTCACTTTGACACCTGCGAAGGCTCCAAATGTGACCAGAGTCAAAAAGGCGGCGACAACATACTTCCTGCACATACGATATTCCTTCCTGGTTTATCGAGATAACTAACTTAAAAATCAGGACTATTTAAGAGATTCAATTCTTTCAAGCGGGCTGATGATGTCTGTTAAGCGGATCCCGAATTTCTCATTCACCACAACGACTTCCCCTCTTGCAACGAGCTTGCCATTTACAAGAACCTCAAGTGGTTCACCGGCGAGCTTATCAAGTTCAAGCACTGAACCCTGACCGAGCTGGAGAAGATCCTTGATGATCACTTTCGCACGGCCAAGTTCCACGCTGACTTTGAGCGGGATATCGAGAATAAAATCCAGGTTCTGGATTTTGAGCTTATTTAAGGCATCATCGCCCGCCTTAAACTGGTCCGCTAGTTCACGGATGGCATCTTTATTGTTTTCAGACATTTCTGGATTCGCCATGGTGATATTCCTTTAGGTAATTCTTTTTGTAATTTGAACGGCACGATTGCCTTTGTAGACACCGATCAGACACTTCATCTTCTTGGCATCTTCAATCTCGAGATCAAGTTCGCCCGAGACTTCCTGTGCGAG
>JAYVHR010000166.1:0-3669 GCA_043771075.1 Bacteriovoracaceae bacterium | reverse complement strand
TGAAATGAGGGGAGGTTAACGCGTAAGGATTGGAAATATGGTGGGCGTTGAGGGGATCGAACCCCCGACATCTACCTTGTAAGGGTAGCGCTCTCCCAGCTGAGCTAAACGCCCACATGTCCATTTGGAGCGTTCATATTAGTTAATAGGGTGGATTTCTGTCAACGAAAAAAAGGCCGTGCATCGACAAATGCACGGCCCTTTAAAGGGAAAGATATTATTTAGGCATGATCGAGAGATCCATCGTCTTCACGATTGTCTCTCCGTTTTTCACGAGAACGCGAAGGATGGTCTGCTTCCCTTTCGCTTCTTTCTTGATCTTATAGGTGAGTTCAACTTTCTTCACAGCATTTCTCTGAAGCTCGCCGGTAGCTAGTGACTTCGTCACAATATCTGTATTTCTTCCGCCAACTTCCTCGATTGAGACGGTGTACCCTCCCTTCACTCCGAAATACTTCGGAGAGAGAGTTACTTCCACATCATGCTTATTGATACCTCCGAAGAGACCGGAAACTTTCGGGTCAGCGTCGTAATCAACGTTCACGGCTGCTTCCGGGTTCACAGCGAGAGTTGTATCAATCCGGAAGGTTTCAGAACGGGTAGCGCGGTAGAGATTCCCCGGGTGAATAATTTCACCAGCAATAACCACTCTTGATCCCGGAACGGCCACGTCAGTAACTTTCACACTCAGAACATTTACATCTTTCAATGAGCGGCCAGGAACAGAAGGAATCACTGATTCTTTCTGGTCCATGACGAGGTTCTGTGAAACTTCAGTGACGCGAATCATTGATGAGCTGCTTGAGTCCATGTTACCGATGTTTTTCAGGGCAAGTTTGATTGAACCTTCTGCTCCCGGAGAAATTCCGTAAGCTCCATTCATCGCAACACTTGCAGCATCTTTCTGGATCACGGCCGGGTTCTTCGCAAGGAGATCCTGAACGAGGCTTTCTGCTTCGTCAGTCACTCGAGCTTCTTCTTTAGGAGCATTTTCTTTGAAGCTCGCGATCTCAGAGCGCTCAAAGCTCTGCTTGTAAATTTCTTCCTTACCGGCCGAGAGTCCGACTTCGCGTCCGACTTTCACCGCTTCAGAAGAATATGTGCCGTACTGACGGAGAAGTTCTGCGTCCGAAGTTCTTTCTACACCAGTGCTGAACATAGTGCCGTAGTTTGAGTGGAACGATTCAGCGTGAGAGGCATTGTAAAGAGACTGGTATCTGGTAGCGAAAGTTGCCTTACAAGCATCCACGAAATCTTTGACGTTTTTATACACGCCCGAACAATCACCGTTCTGTGCTCCCGGAGCTGATGAGGGAACGCTGTAAACATTTCTTGAATCATGGATGCGGTTTCTGATATCGATAACTTTTTTGATTTCAATGTTCGCCTGTTCAATCATCGGATCGAGCGATGAAAGGATTTCTTTCGAGCGCTGGATTTCCTCGTCAGAGAGTTCAGGGATCTCAGTCTGGAATGGATTCACTGAGCTCGCCATGTTGTTCTTTACGATATCGGAAACAAGTTTTCTCGTCGAAGGATCGTCATTCTTCAGGCGCTCAGAGAGGATGTTGAGATAGATCGCAGGTTTCTTCACGAGGTTTGCCTCGTCTTTAGCTCGTTTTGCTCCTGAGACTTTTCCCTCTGCTTCTCCGCGGGAGAGATCGGCCTGAGAGGCCATACCAATTTCATAACCAGCACCGAATCCGGAAATCTCACCACGGATATAGCCGCGACGGATAGCAAGCCACTTCCCTTCTGCAGTTCCATTTTCGGTCGCGAGTCTTTGGGCAACATTCTTTGCTTCCCCAGATCCATCCCGTGAACCGTCGTTGGTTCCGACAATTCCTCTTTCCTGACCAAGGACGCGGGATTCTCCAATGTATCTGTCGAAAAGTGAGCGACGGTTCTGGTAATCAACACTCGCTGACTGTGCCTTTCTTTCTGAATCTTCTTTTGCAGCAAGCGCAGCTGCCACCCGTGGAGTGACATTCGATAAGTCACTACGAAGCTTAGGCATCTGGTCAGCGATCGTAGCAAGATCCTGATTGTTGATATTTGTTTCATTGAGTGCGTCTGCAACTTCTTTTTCCGCAGCACTCTTCGCCTGTTTCAACGAATCGTACTTTCTGATGGAATCCTGGTTGTAGCGGGCAAGTGTATCTCTCTGAGTCTGGTTTTCCTGGATCTTGCCCTGAAGTACGCGGGCCTGGGCTTCATTCTGCGCGAA
The DNA here is from genome assembly GCA_043771075.1 of Bacteriovoracaceae bacterium. GTDB lineage: Bacteria > Bdellovibrionota > Bacteriovoracia > Bacteriovoracales > Bacteriovoracaceae > Peredibacter. Next base: position 1,442 of record JAYVHR010000166.1, on the reverse strand, counting down.
GTCCTGATTTATCTGTTCAAGTCGTGAAGAGAAAACGTCGTAAGAGCGCTGAGCATCCACGCGTGACTGCTGGATGCGTGAAAGAAGTCTTTCATTCAGATTGATATCGCGGCGGCATTCCGTGATTCTGTCCTCGAGTCGTCGGTTATGATTTTCTAGGCGTTGAATATTCTGAGGGTAGCTGGCAATCGCCTGCTCCATCTCTGTAATACGAATGCTGGAAGAGGCAATTTCGCGCTCAAGACGCTGAACTTCACCGGCAGTGACATTGATCTGATTTGTCATCTGAGTTTCGAAGGTCTGCGATTTTGCGAGTTCACGTGAAGCTTCATTCTTCTGAGCTTCCAGTCCTGCGACTACAGAATTCTGCGCTGTCACTGCTTGCTGCGCTTCCGTTTTCGCAGACTGTTTAGCAGCGATCGACTGAGTGTTCTCAGCAATCTTAGCTTCTGAAGAAGTGATTTCGTCCTGGAGCTGAACGCGCATCTGATCGTTTGCTGTCATTGCCGCTGCATACTGAGCGACCTGCTGGTTTTTCGAAGCAATCTGGGCGTCGACCGGAGCGAGCTGACGTGAAAGTTGTTTGAGGTATTTCTCGAGATTTTCAATTTCGTTTTCCAGAGTGCGGATTTCCATCGCGACTCTCATGAAGTCAGGAGTACGTGGAGCATACTGACGAAGCTGAGTCTGAAGTTCCGCTTTCTTCACGCGTTTTTCATTGAGCGAAGTATCGTTAATTGTGTAGGCATCACGAAGGCCTGCTGACTGGGCAGTGAGTGCGGCAACTTCCTGCTCGAGGCGCTCTTTCGCCTGCTGAAGACTTGCGTTGTTCATGTTGTTCAGGCGAACGCGGTTTTGTGCAACCTTCGCTGTCAGCTGACCATTTTCATTGGAAAGAGCAGCGATCTGAGAATTGATGGCATTGAGTGAGTTATTAAGTTGAGCGAGTTTTGATCTTTCCGGAGAGAGATTCGCTTCAGCTGCATTTACTTTTGCCTGCTGATTGGCCACATCGGCCTTGATCGCCGGGAGCTTGGACTGAAGTTCCGCAAGAAGCGGCTTCTTCGTGTTGAGCATTGTTGTATTCTGCTGAACGGCCGCGCGGAAGTTCACAACCTCGCGTCTGAACTGATCCACATCGCGCGTGAGTTCGCGTCTTTCTCTTTCGTTCTGTTGTCTCTGTTCCATGGCCTGGTTCATGTCATTATTCAGGCGCTGAAGACTACGTCCTGTTTCAGCTTCTTCACGCATTTCCTGCTCGAGACGGGCGCGTGCAACACCAGTTTCATTCGCGGCCTGAGCTCGCGCTCCTTCGATACTGCGAACGCGGTTTACCTGATCAGTATAATCACGGTTGAGCTGGGCGAGGATATTATCAAGGCGTTTCAGGTCATCGATCACCTGGTTGAGAACTGATTCAAGCTGTGTGATCTGTTGATTGA
>JAYVHR010000165.1:0-3405 GCA_043771075.1 Bacteriovoracaceae bacterium | reverse complement strand
TTTCAGATTATTTTTTGCATGTTCAGCGAAGGGAGTATCGATCGCTGTCGGACGGATTAATGTCACTTCTATCGGAATGTTCCGGTCACGAAGTTCAGACCGGAGCGCTTCCGTAATCGCTTTCACTGCGTGTTTGGTGGCCGAATAAATGCCGAGAAGTGGCTGAGCTGCAACTGATACCTCACTTCCCAGATTGATAATTGTTCCGCCGGATTCTTTCATGCAATCAACTGCCACCTGACAGCCCATGCGTGTTCCCCAGAAGTTCGTTTCGAATAGTTTTCTCTCGTCTTCAAGAGGAGTATCCATGAGATAACCGAAGAGAGAAGTGCCTGCATTATTAATCCAGGTGTCAACACGACCGAAACTTTTCATTGCCTCGTCCCGCAGTCGGATAAGATCTTCATAGCGGGCGACGTCGGCGACAACGAAAATGCATTCGCCGCCTTTCTGCCTGATCTCCTCAGTTACTGCCCTTAATTCGTCTTCATTCCGGGACGAGAGAACAACTTTTGCCCCCCTCTCCGCTGCCATTCTGGCCGTGGCAAGCCCGATACCACTTGAGGCACCTGTAAGAACAATGACCTGTTCATTCAATGGTTTCATTCTGGTTTTTGACATAAAGCACCTTCCTTGGTTTCTCACTCAAAAATTGCAAGCCCCATACCATTGACCCTCACCTATATAAACTTCCGGATAGTTTAAGTTCACAACGCCTCCACTAAAGAGGTTTCATTTCCCAGAGGTGTCTATGAAAATTTTATTAATGTTTGCCTTCTTTGCTTTCTCGTTTTTCTCAGTCAGCTGTCAGCGTGCCAATGAAGGAGATGTCATTGAGCGTGAAGAAGAAATAGATCGTGAGGATATCGTTGAAGACGGTATTGATCAGAGTGATATTCATCCCGGGAATACACCATCCAATGTGGGGAACAAATGAAAAATTTATTGCTTATGATAAGTTTTTTGTTTCTTGCTTCGGCCTGCATGAAATCTAAGGAAGAATATCGCCATGCGATTAGTGATATTCAGGAAGAACAGGCAGCACCTGAAGACCAGAATCCCCGGAGGAGTCGCGGTTCTAATGATCGTGAGGGCATGGGAGATGTGACCGAATAATCAGAAAGAAACTATCCAGCTGGATGCGATAAGAAGTGAAGGAGCAACATGATCCGGAAGCGCTCCATCTGAATCACTTTCAGCTATGAGAATCGTCCGGCAGCCGGCATTTCTTCCGGCCTCGATATCACTGATCCTGTCTCCCACCATAAAAGATTCACTGAGATCAATGCCGTAATCACTGGCGGCTTCTAACAACATACCCGGACGGGGTTTACGACATTCGCATCTGTCACTATCAGTATGAAAACATGATCGGATGTCAGGGAGATTGAGTGCCTGGGAAACGTAGCCGTTGACGAGATCCACTGCTTCACGGGTAACCCAACCACGTGCCACATCTGGCTGATTGGTGACAACGACCAGAATGAAACCTTCGTCTTTGAGAAAACTGATCGCTTCCGGAACTCCGGAACAGAATGCCAATTCCTCGAGCGAATAAGGTGCCCGGGGTTTTCCCATTTTAAAGACTGTCTGGTTGATCACTCCGTCGCGATCAAGAAAGACTGCCCTTTTCTTTATCAATGTTGTGCCTGCATAGAGTGATCATCACCTTTTCCGGTCGATCCGGAAAGAACGATCTCATTCCTGACATCAAGAACACCGGGAATCTCCACAATGATCATTTCGGCCACTCTTTTTTCCATGCGGGTGCCTGCTTTCCCCTCAAGAGTAACGATCCCATCGTGAACTTTCACGCTGATACCGGAAGCATCGACAGTCGGATCATCCTTGAGAGCTTCACAGACTTCATCAAATATCCTGGCATCAGTGAGCTGATATTCATCGCGGCCAGATTTTTCACGATAATTTGTTCCAGCGAATTGAGAGTAATCATCATTCTCAAAGCGGGGAATTCCATTGTCTTTCATTATCTCAATCCCTTGATGAGTCCACCCGGATCATCTCCTATGTCCCATTTTCCACGGGCAATCAAATTGATGACGTCTTTTACACCGGTCACTCCATAGGCGAGATCTTCGGCCAGGTATCGATCTTCGCGCCGATGAATACGACCTTCGAGAGTCACCACACCTTCCCTGACGGAAACGACAATGTCCCTCGGATCGAGATCCGGGTTCATCAGAAAAAGTTCGCAAACTTCTTCTCTTAAATGTTCATCAGTGCGTGAGAAATTGCGGGGACCTTTCCCGCGATGATTTTCAAACGAGGATTCGGAACGTGGATCAGATGACCATTCGATTGAATGTCCTAGTTTACCGAGACGCGGATGCCGCATTCCGAATTCATCCTCATAAATATCCGGACGGATCTTTTCTTCGCCGTGTCGGTTGATTCCTGATCGATCCGGATAGTCTTGATGTCTTCCCATGTTCCCTCCTGGTGAGAGGGAATTTGCAATTACCTTGCCATGGCCTCTTCAACTGTCTTGAGAACTACTCTCTCATCAATGGGTTTCATGAGACATGTTTCCCCTTCCACGAGCCCCTGACCGGAAAGAAAGACCACCGGAATATGAGAGATCGATTCGAGAGTTCGCTGTTCTTTGCGGAAGGCCAGCCCGTCTTTTTCCGGCATCATGAGATCCAGAATAATCAGATCAGGTTTATCAGCGTTATGAATAAGGGTATTAAGTCCAACTTCGCCGTCTTTAGCAGTCATGACTGTATATCCGGCATTGACCAGCATCTCCGCGACAATCAGTCGATGATCGAGATCATCATCTATCACCATGATTTTTTTTCTTCGACGGATGGAGAGAAGTCTTTCTGTAAACTCATCATCCTGTTTCGTGTTGCTGTCCCGAACATTCATTTGTTCCTGCATATGACCTCCTCGATGAACTCACGCTGGCGAGATTCTGACGGGAAACCAATCAAGAGTCCAGAAATAACAACACACGTATTTTTGTCGTGAATTTTCTTAAAGAAGAATTCAGGTTAAAGATTTAGTTCACAACCTGGATAAGGGCATCCATTGCTTTTTCAAAAGACTTGGCATTGAAGCGCTTTTGCAAACTGGCAGTAATATCAAAACGTTTCTCATAGTCAAACTCTGCATCGAAGAGCTCTTCAATGAACCGTGAACTTACAATAAAAATAGCAGAGAGCTGGTTAAAGCGTGAAGCATTGATCCCTGCCGGAAAACCTTTGCCATCCGGAAGTTCGTGGTGCTGCTCGATGATTGTGATCGTCTCAGACGGAATAAGATCACGCTTTATCCGGAGTTTGTCCGCGAGTTCGGTCGGGTGAAACTTGATGTGATCCGGAAGGTCGCCCCCTTCTTTTTCCCAGCGTCGAAGAATAATGAAGTCATCTTTATCGAGCA
>JAYVHR010000164.1:0-2476 GCA_043771075.1 Bacteriovoracaceae bacterium | reverse complement strand
GCGATGCTGCTATCCGGACAAACAAACTCAGTTCCACTGCCAGCTCTGGCCCTGCTTTTTTTCAGCGGCCTCGGTGGTCTTTGCGGCGGGGATATTTTTTTATTCAAGGCGTTCACCACTCTCGGTGCCGGTAGAACTCTTGTCATGTTCAGCTTCGAGCCACTCATGCTTGGCCTTTACGGATATTTTTTCCTGGGTCAGATTTTTACGGTGAACCAGATTCTTGCCGTGATGTGCATGGTGGTTTGCATTTACATCTTCATGCTCGAGAGAAACAGGGAGACAGGCTCCTGGGATTTTAAAAGTTTTATGTGGGCCTTTACCGGAATCACTCTTGATGCCGTTGGTGTGATGATGACGAGATCTGCTTTTGAGATCAGTCCCGGTCTCGAGACTTTCCAGGTGAATGTGATCCGCTGTGCCGGCGCACTTGTCGGGTTTCTGATCATCAGTCCAAAAATTTTCCTGCAATTTCCCAAGGACATCTGGAACTTTAACCTGCGCGACAAGTTCATTATTATCGGCGTGAGTGTGGGCGGATGCTTTATTTCCCTGGCACTTTATCTCGCCGCCTTGAAGTACGCTCACGTCGGAACACTCACTGCGATTTCCATCACGGGACCGGTATGGGTGGCGATTCTCGATTCCCTTTATTACAAGAGATGGCCTAATCGTTATCTCGTAGGGGCATTCGCATTCTTCCTCATGGGCTTCTATCTTATGGTGATTGCGTAACTAAACATTTTATATCTAGCTAAAATCACTAGACTTTTCTGTGATTTATGTGCTAAATAAATTATACACTAGTGTATTACCGATTGAGAGGGCCCTTTTCTGTGGATTTAAAACAGCTATTAAATGAGCGAGTGCTCATTCTTGATGGTGCGATGGGCACCATGATTCAGAAATATCAACTTGAAGATAGTGATTATCGAGGCGAGCGCTTTAAGGATTGGAAACATCCTGTGAAGGGAAATAATGATCTTCTCGTTCTCACCAAACCAGGTGTGATTGAAGAAATACATAATAAGTATCTCGAGTCTGGTGCAGACATCATTGAAACAAACACATTCAGTTGCACCAGAATTTCCATGGCCGATTATCACATGGAAGAATTTGTGCCAGAGCTCAATCTCGTGGCGGCACAGATCGCGCGCAAGTGCGCTGATGAATACACAAAGAAAAATCCTTCAAAGCCAAGGTTTGTGGCGGGCTCCATTGGACCCACGACGAAGACAGCGTCGCTTTCTCCTGATGTGAATAACCCCGGATTCCGGGCGGTAGATTTTGATGAACTGGCCGCCAATTATTACGAGCAGACAAAATATCTCGTTGAAGGCGGAGTCGATATTCTCCTCGTGGAAACAGTTTTTGATACGCTAAATTGTAAGGCGGCTCTATTTGCCATCGCTGATTACTTTGAAAAAGAAAATAGAGAGCCCCTGCCGGTCATGGTGTCGGGAACAATTACTGACGCTTCCGGAAGAACTCTTTCCGGTCAGACGATTGAGGCTTTTCTGTATTCAGTTTCTCATTACCCACTTCTTTCTATCGGTATCAACTGCGCGCTGGGTGCGGAACTCATGCGCCCTTATATTGAAGTTCTCGCGAAAGAATCTCCCTTCCACATTTCTGTCTATCCGAACGCCGGCCTACCCAATGAATTCGGCCAGTATGAAGAGACCCCTGCTCACATGGCAGGAACTCTCAACGAATGGTTTAAGAATGGCTGGGTGAATATCATCGGTGGCTGTTGCGGAACAACCAATGAACACATCAAGGCGATCGCCGATACTGCGAAAACGGCCATTCCCAGAAAGCTCCCGGTTCTTGAACATATCCCGAAATGGTCAGGTCTAGAGCCGCTCAAGATTTTCCCGGGATCGAACTTCATCAATATCGGTGAGCGCACTAACCTTACTGGTTCCGTCGCTTTCAAAAAGCTCATCGTTGAAAAAAATTACGAAGCGGCCTTGAAAGTTGCGCGCGAGCAGGTCGAAAACGGGGCCCAGATCATCGACATCAATATGGATGAAGCGATGATTGATTCAGAAGCGGCCATGGTTCATTTTGTGAACCTCATCGCCAGTGAACCGGATATCTGTAAAGTCCCGCTTATGATCGATTCTTCCAAGTGGACCGTCATCGAATCAGGGCTCAAGCGAATTCAGGGGAAAGCGATCGTAAATTCTATTTCACTGAAAGAAGGTGAAGAGAAATTTATTGAACACGCGAAGCTCGTCAGGAAATACGGAGCAGCCTGTGTCGTGATGGCCTTTGATGAAAAAGGGCAGGCCGACAATCTTCAAAGAAGAATTGAAATCTGTACCCGGGCTTATAAAATCCTCACTGAAAAAGTTAAGTTCGCGCCGGAAGATATTATCTTTGATCCGAACATCCTGACTGTCGGAACAGGGATGGATGAGCACAATAATTACGCGATTGATTTCCTGGACGCAACGAAATGGATCAAGGC
>JAYVHR010000163.1:0-5836 GCA_043771075.1 Bacteriovoracaceae bacterium | reverse complement strand
CCGTTAGGGAAAGGAAAATCAACGAGGATAAGATCAAACTTTCTGGTGTTATTGTTGCGAAGAAAACTGACGGCATCCATCGTGAGAATTTTTGAATTTTTGGGGATGTCTGAAAGAACACCATCGTTGAGACCGGAGATGACGGAATTCTCGCGCGACCATTCGAGCATTTTATCATCGAGCTCCACCATCACGATTTCTTTTACTTCCGGAAATCTCCTGAGCTCATTCAGGATAAGCCCGTCTCCAGCACCAAGAACCAGAACGGACCCGGGTGTTTTACCGAGAAGGTTGAAGGCCCCATCCACCATTGTCTCGTGATAAACATCCACGGAGAAAATATCGAACTGAGGTTTGCGGTTAAGATAAAGAGTGGCATTGGCGGGAACACCGAATTTGGGATCTCCCGGTTCAATAAAAAGGTCAATCGTCTGATACGAAGTCCGCACCCGCTGGAGAATCCCGTAAGAGCGGACGACATTGAGAAGTGAACCCGGGCGGAAAATTTCTTTCGCGTTATTGAAGCGGGTATTCATGTAGCCGCTTTTCACAGTCAGCATCTCAAGTTCCGGATAAGCGGAACCCGCCAGAAATAAAATCCCGAGAGGAACGGATAAAGAGATAAGGGCCTTGGCCCTGTCGGGAAGTTTCAGGATAAGGAAGAAAAGTCCCACGAGCTGAACCAGGCCAATCAGATAAATCTGGAAACCAAAAGAAAATGTCATGCCCGAAAGGACAACGACAGAGATCCCGGCAAAGAGCGGGCCCAGATAATTGACGGCGAGGATGACTTCCGCTTTTACGTCCCTGGCAGATTTGAGAATCAACGGGAGCTGGGACCCGCCAAGAAGACCCGAGAGAAAAGAAAGCACGGCCGTATAGGAAAGAAGAAAGGAAAGAGTTCGTGGCGTATCGAGACCCTGATTAAACGGGGAAAGATTGATGAATAAGAAAATTCCCAGGAGCTGGATGAGAGGAATGAGCGGAAGAATCAGGACTGAAATCCATTCGATGAGAAAAAGTCTCGAGAGTCTTGTCTCTTCCTTAAATTTATCCCCCGCCACACTTCCAAGTCCCAGACCCAGAAGATACGGGCCCAGAGTGAGACATTGGGTGAGAACTTCTTCCCCCGTAAATTCTCCCATCAGAAGCGCCATGATCATGGAAAAACTCATGGAGCAGTAGGAAGACGTGAAAGCAACGATCAGGAAACTTGTCATGCTTTTCTCCCGAGATATAGAACCGAGAGAAATTCATTCAGTTCTACCCGTAGAGAGAAGACAAGAATCATGAGTATAAAAAGAATGCCATAAAAAATCAAAGTGGCCGGGAGGCGCTTCTTCCCGTCGCGCAGCCAGATCAGCGCCGCACCGTTAGTGAGGGCGACAAGAATTGTACTTGCACCGGTTCCGAGGGCGGGGAGAAACAGAAGGGGAAAAGTAATACTCGCTGCGAGCATGCCGATGTAATCCATGGCGAGAATTTTTCCCTCAGCATCCTTTCTCATCGCAAAAAGAGACGGGAGTTCAAATCCCGAGAGAAATCCGATCACAAAAATCACAGCGTAAGTCAGGATGAGTTTTACAGTGTTCAGAAACGGCACGCCTCCCGGCTGCAGAAGCCAGGTGATGAGGAACGGCCCCGTTCCGCCGAGGAGCATGAGAAGGAGCTCTACCCGGAAAAAATTTCGCCGGAGAGTATGAGGAGAAGAAAATTTCCCGAAGGAAAGAGAACCAAATCCCAGGGCACAGGTAAACAGGGCGATCGTTGTGATGTACTGAATTTTTGTCCCGCCCAGACAGACTGAAAGAACTTCCGCATAAACCAATTCATAGAAAAGGCTGCAGAAGGCGAGTAAAAAAGAAAAGAAATAAACAGATAAGGATGAACTCATGGTTCGGCTTTCATTCCCTCGAGCATCTTCTCGAAACCATCTTCGTTACGTTCAAAATAATTTTTTTCAGCTTCCATCATGAAGAGGTAGCTTCCTTTCTCATCAGCGCGGGGAGCGAAAACTGCGAAGAGTCCCTTACCGTTCACATCCGTTGAAGGAATAATGGTGAGAGGAGCGAGCCCTGTGGAAGAAGGAGGAGTAAAGCTCTGGGCCTTCTCTGGTTCAAACTTGTGACCTTTCATCATGGGAATATAGTCCCCCGAAGTCTGGATGTAGTCGAGAACCTGATTCAGAGTCACTTTCTTCGAAGTGGCCACGACTGCAAATGATTCTTTTTTGTCGAAAGTTGATCCGACCACGGCCCCGATATCATCTTCGAGATCGACGGCGACATAATCCATATGAGCAGGGAAATTCATTTTAAGATGAATGGTTTTCTGAAAATCTTTGATAATTTTCTGCTGGAGAAATCGGTGATTCTGAACTGCGCGGCTGACACCTCTCGAATTCAGGTAGGCCTGTTGGTATTTCTGCCGGGCCTCAACCACCGTCAACTTGGGTGGTTCACTGACTGGTTTGAAAACGGTGACCGCAGTTTTCTCTTTAGTAAACAGATCGCCCATGGATTCGACAAAGCCGACACCATCGTTACGGGCCGAAAGCCAGGCCTTAAGCATGATTAGCAAAAAAATTGTGGCGATCGTGCCACCAAAAAGGAGAGTCAACTTGTTGTTCTTATAGCGCCCGAGGTTGGGAGTTTTGACTTTAAATTTGTTCACCCATAAGATGATAGCATGACCCAAAAGCATTCAGGCATCATTTCTTTCCTCAGAACTCTTCACCGTGAAGCTGGTATGACCATGACCGAGATGGCCGTGACCATGGGCCTCATCGGACTCGGTGCCCTCGGGGCCGCCAGTCTCGGAGGGAGTTTGAGTACCGGCTCGAAAAAGCTGCAGGGCCTGGTTGCCATGAATTCCTTTGCGACCTCACTTAACACCCATCTCTACAGTAATATGGGCTGTCTCGATCTTAAGAATCTTGGAGCTCTCTCATCCGTACCAAAAGAAGTGGCCTTCACCACCTCCGGATCGAACTGGAACTACCAGGGACTTACTACTTTTGAAGGTGGATACACGGGGACAGGTGATAAAAAAACTCTGACCCGAAATTTTGATATCGAATCTCTTCAGGCGTATTACGAAGATGATCCGTCTCCGGCGAGAATTATTGATTCGAGCGGGGTCAGTCTCATCAAGGGAATCCTGAAAATCAAGGTCGTCTTGAAAGTCGGGAAAAAGCCGAGTGAATACGTCTACAATGTGCCGGTTCTGATTACTGATGGTGGAGATATCTCTTACTGCTCCGATGAGAAAAATATTGCAGAAACCTGTGCCGCTGCTCAGGGAAAATATAATTCGGCGACTAAGACCTGTGATCTGGGTACTGCGTGCAAAATCAAAGATACCTATAATCAACTGAGTTGTGTTGCCCTCGATAATGCCGGTTATGGAGTTACATGCAGTCCTGTTTTCGGGGCCAGTAAGACCAATCAATACACCGGAGCTTTTACCTGTCCTGTCAATTCCACGGCGACACAGACTCAGGATACAACTTGGGTGAGCCAACGGGACTGTGGGAAGAAGTGTACCCAGAACATCCAGAACCGGATGGTCTGGTACACCTGTATCGAATGTCCGCCAGCATCTCCATAAATATCTGGCGGTCCCTCTCTTTCTAAATCCCCGTATTCCCTGACATTCCTTTCCCACTTGGCACTTCTTTGGGGAATTTGATGTTTGCCCGTAAAATAGAGGCACAAGGATAACTCATGCGTTTTTTGGATAAAATTTTACGTAACGGACTAGGCATGACGACCATGGAAATGGTTGTGGCCGGTGGTCTCGTTGGGGCTGCTTCACTCGGAGTAGCAAGTCTTCTGAAGAGTATGGGAGGTTCCAGCCGGGATGCCGAAATCGTTGTGGAAAGAACTCAGTTCGCAAGTGCGATGGGAGTTTTTCTGAATTCCGCAAACGGTTGCATGGGCTTTCGCCAGGGTGTTGTGATCGCTGATGCTGAACAGCCGTATCAAACGAATGACTGGACCGGGCTCGATGGAAAACTAAAAGAATTCAAGGTCGACGGATTCAAGAATTTCCGGTCGCTGATGGATATGAGATACAACAACATCAAGTCACTCACTTCGCAGAAGTCTGATGTCCTTGGTGTCAGTGCTGTCACACTGAAAGAAGGCGGCGCTCTTAAAACGCTTAAAAAAGCAGTCGTGAAAATCAAACTCGTCATGACAGAAAAGTCGACTGAGCGTGACCCTGTGAAAAAACGCCAGTTCGAGGATAATTTTCCTGAGTCGCGTTTTGAATATAACATTCCGGTACTCGTCAACACGGCCAATGATCAGATAGAAACGTGCGGAGATACCAGCACACTCGCTGAGGCCTGTTACACCCTCAAGGGAACATTCAACAATGACGACGGGAAGTGCGAACTTCCTGTGAGCTGTGAATCTTATGGTTCTTACGCTTACGTTGATTGCAATCCTAAATACGGAGGAGTTTCGTGCGCCGATTACTCGCATGGAACGCCTTTTACCAATCCTGTTACCGGAGCTTATTCGTGTCCGGCAGGTTCATCAGCTCTTTCGACAGGCGGAGAGGCCTGGTTTAGAATGGTAAGTTGTGGAAAAAAATGTGAAGCCAGAGTGAACTTTTCAATTGGATTTTACTCATGTTTAAAATGTTTATAAAAAGAAATCAGACTGGTGCAGGGATGATGCTGGCGATGTTGGCAGCGACCGCTCTTGCCGGTGCCGGCATGATGATGGGAGATATCTTTCTTAATGCCGAGACCGTCATCAAGAAAGATGGAAGAATCGTTTCCTATCAATTGCTGGTCGATACCGTCAGGAAAAACCTTTACGCAGGAAATAACTGTACGACCGCTCTGGGTGCAGCTTCAGCCATGCGTGCATCTAATCAGCTTTCATTAAGGGATAACCTGGGAAATGTTTCGAGTGCGCCGATAGACGTGGTTAACCTCGCCGGTGCCCTTGATCCGGAAGCCACTCTTCCACCGTTTGAAAAAGGTGTGCAAGTTCTCGGGCTGCCACTGAAGCTTGATTCTACAACACTGGTCCTTGAGTCCGGCTGGAAAGCGAAAACCGGAACGAGCATCAAGTCGATGCGGATTATCATTGATCAGAAAGTCCAGTTACCGAGCCCATATATCGGCGACCGACTTGTCCGATTCCCTGCGAATGCGACTGATCCCATGAGTGCAACCATTGACCTCAAAGCTGGAACTGCCTATCTCGTGATTGAACCGGACCACAAAGGGATCAACGTGTGGGCCGAAGAGAATAAGAAGTTCTGGATCAAGATGTATGTTTATTACAACGCCACAGATAACACGATTCACTCGTGCTATGACCCGACATCAGAAGCCGTTTTCTGTACCGAGACGATGCGCGGAGTTTATGTCAATGATCCGGCACTGAGTGCAGATCAGCGGTGCCGTCCGGATATTGGCTGCTTCACTTACAGAAACGGTGTTATTCCGGCAGGGGAAAGTTGTCCGACTGATCCGGGATCAAATTACAGATCGACTTTAGTCGGGACCGCCAATAAGCTCTGCACCTGGTGTCCAACTACTGCTTACGCACTTCCTACTGCCGTTCGCTTGCCTGGTGCAGACATGTATCAGGACCTGGGAGATCTTTCTGACCTCGACTGTACCTCTTCCAATCCTTACGGTGGAACGAGTCCGCGCGAAGTCTGGGAAAACTACTCATACTATTCGTCACTCATCGGAAGTCTCACTCCGGCAGAGCAGGCACAGTACGCGGGTTGTACTTCATACGTGCCTCCGTGCTTTGATTACCCGGAAACCTGTTCGAATAATTGCGGCGGACCGGCCACTTGTAAC
>JAYVHR010000162.1:0-2136 GCA_043771075.1 Bacteriovoracaceae bacterium | reverse complement strand
GTTGTTTCTAACCTTGGAGCAAAACTCGTTGTTGAGCGCCTTTGGGCAGATACTAACGTCAATGCTTACGCCAAACGTGACAATCCCAAAGTCTGGACGGTTCAGATGTTCGGCGGGCTTGCCCGTCACTCAGCCATCACAGCTGATGGATTCGCCCTCGTTCTTTGTCATGAACTTGGTCACCATATCGGTGGAGCTCCTAAAAAAAGAGCAACCATGAATCCATGGGCATCTTCTGAAGGTCAGTCAGATTACTTTGCTACTCTCAAATGTCTTCGCCAGGTTTTCCTCAATGATAACAATGCGGCCATCGTAAAAACTCTTGCGGCCCCTGCTGAACTCATTGCCGCTTGTAAAAAAGCATTCACAAAAGATGATGTGAATATCTGTGTTCGTTCCGGAATGGCCGGTGCATCAGTGGCAACACTTTTTGCTTCTATGGGAGGAACTGCCAAGCTCGCAAGCTTCAGCACTCCTGATCTCACAGTTGTTTCTGCTAACATAGATTCGCATCCTGCAACTCAGTGTCGCCTCGATACTTTCTTTCAGGGTTCTATTTGTGAAGTAGGGTTCAACGAAAACGTTGATCAAAGAGACGAAGTCCGTGGTACTTGTCATAAGTCTACTGGCCACTCGTCTGGCATGCGTCCACGCTGTTGGCATAAACCAATTTCAAACTAAGCAATCCTATGGGCCGTCATCGTGACGGCCTTTTTTTTATTTCCCCTGCCATCCACCCATCGGATTCGTCGCTGCCGGAGTATTTCCCGGTGAGGCCGGAGCAATAGGCGCAAAACCTGTTCCCGTGCCCGCTCCGGTGCCAGTTGCTGTTCCCGTCGCATTTCCTGCAGCAGCACCTGCTGTTTCGGCACCGGTATTATTCACCGGCGAGTTCACGTTCTGATTCACGTTCGGTGTAGTGATCGTGGTGTTTCCTGGATCAAAAAACGGTGTCGTGCTGTTTGTTGCCTGGTTAGGTGTCTGTGCCAATAATGGAAGACCGATTAAGAGTGTGGCGAGTGCCATTGTTTTAAATTTTTTCATACACAACCTCCTGCACCCGATATCAGTGCAACGACCATGCCCATCCGGTGTAACTAAGTAACATAGTCGACTTTAATTGAGATTGCGTTCAGACACAAAGATGAGGCCCGTCGATAAAATACTATATCGCCGAGGAGGCAATTATGTTTGATCTCACAATCCAAATGATACTGACGACAATTGTTCTTTCTTTCTGGTTTCTCTTTCCCATCGGGATGTTTCTCGCGACTTCCTACAAAGAAAACCATAACGAACAGTTTGTTCCTGCGAAAAAGGTGACAAGAAATAAATCTCAGGTCCCAGGCAGCCCGCGATTTGCATGAAAAATTTTTCGTGGTTGATGGTTTTATTTCTTATCGGATGTAGCTCCGCTAAACGGACTCAGTACGGATCCTATGAGAAAAAAAATGGCGGTTACAGCGATGGAGTTCTTGAAGGAAACATTCACATCACGCGTTTTGAGGCGAATTCTCTCACCAAGCGTTCTTATGCGGAGATGTTTGCCCGATATCATTCTCTGGAAAAATGCCGTGAAGAAGGGAAGCCTTACTCACATATTCTCGCAGTGATCGATCAATCAAGTCAGAAAAAAATAACCCGGACCAATGGTGATTCGTGGGGACCTTCCTATTATTACGGAATGGGGATGTCGCCTTTCTATTCCCGCTACAGTGGAATTGGATTTTCCACCGGTATTAACGTGATCAATACTCAGGCATGGGAAGAGACACTGGTTTTTCCAAATATAGAAGCAATCTATCATTGCGCTGAAAAAGTTTACGGGCCTGAGATTGCGATGAGGGATGTGCCTCCGGAAGAAATGAAACTCCTGGTGAAAGATTTAAAAGGTGCTGTTCAGGTGGAAAAAGTTCTTCCCGGTTCTCCGAACAACGCTCTGAAACCGGAAGATATTATCCTACGGGCGGAAGGAAAGAGGATAATGAAAGGTCATCAGCTTCTGGCGCTCTTCGAAGATAATCCAAAAGTTGTGCGGGTTGAAGTTTTAAGGGACGGGGAGAAAAAGCAGATTGACCTTCGCGGTCAGGATGTGACTGCGGAAGTGAAAGAAAATCTTGTGATTCTTAAAAATCG
>JAYVHR010000161.1:0-8693 GCA_043771075.1 Bacteriovoracaceae bacterium | reverse complement strand
TGTAGCGCGGGAATCAAAATTGGCCTTTGCCTCGATCTGAGGGAGGGCGGTTTCGCCCAGACAAAGCCCGCTGGTGCAAGCAAGCGTTGTAATTTTATTGTTCAGGTTCCCCGTCCCTACGGATTTAGCAAAATTGAGGTCTGCTCCCGCACCCGCGTAGAGACTGAAAACTTTCAGAAAAAGAAAACTACTGGAAAGTTCGAGTGGAAATGAATGCGTCGTCGTTCTCACCTGGTAGACCGGAGATCCTGTGATTCTTCCTTCCAGAATCCCTTGCCCACCGGTATCGAGGAGGAGAGATTCATCAAGTGTGGATGAAATCTCGAGTTTATTCACATTGAACTCGTACCCACCACTGAGTTTTAGTCCTCCCCATCCGAACCACTCATTGCCTTTCTTTTCCACGAGGTCATACAGGAGATGAGCTCCGACGTGGGACCCCTGGATATCGCCGTAAATATCCACGTCTTTTCCCGGGAACGACTGATTAAATTTAAGAGTCCCGAAACTAAAAAACCCGAGTAGTTTGTCATTGATCCGATAACCCAGGGTGATTGCCGATAAAGCGCCCGCACCGCTGATTTCATCTTTGTAGGCCACGTTTTCTTCTGCATCCACGGCCGCACCGAGGGCCAGTGAAATCGAAAATCTTTTGGGATCATTCACGTAATCTGTTCCTAAACCTTTCCCCGCAAGAAAAGTCGCATTGGCGGTTCCGGAATTTATTCGTGAAGGATTCAGAATCGGCTGATCAAGATTGAGAGTGTCTTCTTCTTCGGCAATATAAAAATCCAGCACATCTTTTAAGGGCGGGAAGGATGTGAGAAATCCGTAGTCACGAACGTCGAGTTCAATGGGTCGGGCGAAAGATGGAATCGTCAGGAATAGAGTCAGTAAAACTAAAAAGAGCTTCATCTTCCTGAGACCTGGACAAGTTCAGCACAAGCGATTGGTAAAGTTTCCTGCGGAATACGTCCGTCAGGTGAAGCGACGGTGTCAGGCAAAACATCATCCGGATTTGTTCCAAGGACCATCACCACCCGGTTTCCAAAATCAATGACTGATTCTGCGCCCAGAGAACTTACGAGATTCTTGCGTTCCGTATCCTCCTGATAGACGAACGCCCCAACGAAGCCTCCATTAGGAAATCTGCCGTTGGCCTCGAGAAGATTATCGAGATCACTGTCGAGAGGAAAGTATACTTCCCCGGATTTCGCCAATGCTTCAGCTGAGCTGATAAAACCGTCACCATCTGTATCATCTTTGGTTTGCGGACAAGATTTTCCGGTGCGTACTTCCAGCCGGTGAAATCCACTATGAACCCTTCGGGCCGCCATATTGACTTCGAAGGTGTCGTCTTCGAGACGGATAATCACTTGTCCTTCCACATCATTTTCCACTCTGGGATTGATGGGTTTCAAATCTCCGCGGTAAATTTTCTGTATAAGCTCGGGTTCAGGAAGCTCCTCTTCTTGGCGACTGAATTCATCACTGTTGCCGCTGTCACCGCCGCAGGCTACTAAACTCAACAGAAGCAGATTACTAAGTATTATATTTCTCACGCGGTCCTCCCGGAATGCATAAATAAAAGCAATTCCCGGGCCGGAGTGAGAGTGATATTAGACTAGTTGGTGAGGGAAAAATGCCTCGTTACGTTGATAATATTTTACTTAGTAAGTAACCTTGAGGTGTGTCCCCCACCCAGAACTCGCTTACCTGCACTTTGATAGTCATGTAATTATGCCTGGTGAAATGAGAGATCATTTTTGTACCGGGAAAAGATCCGTAATCGTCAAAAATTGAAAATCTCGATTTCTCATGCTTCTGTTTATTTAAGCAAACATACTCAACAGCATTTTTAATCTCTCTCAGGCTTTTCAGCACATGCAGATGATAGCGCTCAGCTTGAATTGTTCCTCTCTTCAGACCCCTGACCATCGTAACAGTCAGAGAACGCATTCCTTTTGACAGAATCGTATTGGAGCTGGCCTCAATGATTAGATGAACGTGATTGGACTGAAGTGAGAAATGGATTACACGCAATCCTTTCTTCCTGGCGTTCTGAATCGCCCTTTTCAAAAGGCGAAGAGATTCTTTATTCCGGATGCTCGTCCGGTATTTGAAATTGATATGAGTGGGAGTCCTCAGAATAACCTTTTCCCGCTTGCGATGGGCCACCCCAGGAGAATGGAGTCTTTTTCTTCCACTGCCCTCGCGTCTTCCTCCCTGAGAACCCTTGTCGAGATTGAATCTGATTTGTTTCATGCCAGTCTTATAGTCTGGCCTCAGGGCTAATTCCAGTAATTCCCAAGTTGAGAATCGCCCTTTTCAAATCTGAACTTTCACGAAATCTGGGTCAGAAGAAATGGAAAAAGAGGAAACGTAAACATAGAACAGGATTTCCAAAGGAGCCTTTTTTTATGAACGCATTGCTCAACGACAATCAACGCCTTCTGACTTTTTACTTCAATCTTTTAAAAGTTTCTTACGTGATCTCGGCCGGAATGATTCTGTCATTGATGCAGGATGGATTTCACTGGTTCTTATTGGGAGCAGTGGTTACCGGATTTACAATGTTGGGACTTCAGTTTTTCCTGGCCGTTAAAACGAAGGAATGGATGGAAGACAAAAAGTATTTCGGACTTATAGTTGCTCTTATTCTCAATTCGATACTGCTTTCGTCGATGTTCTTCCCGCTGGGAATCGCAGGATATTTCATTCTTCTGCGTCCGCAGACACAGATGATATTTCCTCGGGAAACTAATCCGGATTGGTTGAATGAATTTTTTGATTATCTGAACAAGATGACAAAAGATCTGAAAAAGGCCTGATCAGAGGCACATCAACGCATTTCTCATATCCTCAATGATCTTTCCGGCATGTTCGCGCATGCCGGATGCTTCTCCCGATTCCAGTATTTTATTCCTTACTGCAGAAGAAACATCATACAGCGGGTCGTGTTTTCGATTGCTGGCAAACCACAGAGGAAGAACTTCATTCATGCTCATCGGTTCAATATCGTGATCTCCCCAGATGGCACTCGAGGACCACTCTTCGTATTTGAGCTCCGTCAATTGTTCACCCATAAACAAATCTTTGAATGAGGCAAAAAGAAGAGCATCAGCAATTGAACATTCTCCTCCAGCCTCCAGTCGATCACGCAGAAGACATATGGCCACTGCGCCCAACCATGTGGCATCAAGCATTCCCATGGCCTCACCACTCCAGCTAAGCGGATAAAAGATGGGAAGAATGGCTGGAGGAAATTCGCTCTGGATGGTGGGGGCCACTCTGATGGGCATGTCGAGTGGGAGGTTCTTCCAGTTATCATCAAGTTTCTGGAGAAAGGCTTTTACCTGTGGATCCGTCTCATCTTCCAGGAGTGTTTCCCACGCCGTAACCAGAGGAATCCCCATGTTGAGCATTCCTGCAATCTGGATAATGGACGGAAAAAACTTTTGCTCAGACTTCATCATCAAAACGCGGAGGAAGCTTCATCAGCTCGGCGAGTACCTCTTTAGGATCGAGGCCGTCGTAAAGGACATGATAGAGACCGGAGAAAATCCGTGCGCGGATATTGTATTTCTGTGCCAGAAGGTAAGCCGCTTTTGCTGTCTTATATCCTTCCACTACTGATTTTGAATTCGCGATGATTTCGTCGGCCTTTCTTCCTTTCGCGATTTCCATCCCAAAAGATTTGTTTCGCGAAAGTTCTCCCGTTGTTGTGAGAATGAGATCTCCCATTCCGGATGGCCCGTAGAAAGTTTCAGGGCGAGCGCCGAACTTGACTCCGAAACGTAACATTTCGGTAATGCCTCTGGTGATGAGCGCGGCGCGGGTGTTGTGGTTGTAACCCAGGCCTTCCATAATACCACCGGCAATTGCAATCACGTTCTTCAGGGCCCCACCGAGGAGAACACCCTTGATGTCGAGAGTAGGAAACGGCTTAAAGAAATCGGTCGACATCATACTGCACACTTTCAGGAGATTCTCGCGGTCAGAACCGGCAATCGTCACCATCGTAATCTGCTTATCCACAATCTCTTTGGCAAATGAAGGACCAGAGAGATAAATAATCTGATTTCTGTATTTATCAAAATGAGAGTTGAAAAGTTCATCGGGAAGCTTAAGGGATTCGTGATCAATCCCTTTGGCGAGACTCACCAGAGGAATTTTCTTTTCAAAGAGTGCTGTGAGTTCTTTTACGTTCTCTGAGCAGAACGAATCAATTCCTGAAACAGGAAGACCGGAAACGATGAGTTCAATATCGCCAGTCTTCAGTTGCTCGACTTCGTCCCAGGAGAGAGCGGCCTTGATGGTGTCCGGAAGTTTCTGGCCTGGAAGATACGTTTTATTTTCACCAAGATTAATTTCGTCGTAGTTATCTTTTGAACGCACCTTCACGATGACTTTTTCAAAGTTCTGCGTAAGAACGAAAGCGATGGAAGTGCCGAAGGCCCCACCTGCGAGGACTAATGCCGTTTTATATTTCATGTATTGGTATCGTTAAAGGGAGATAAGACCTTTAATGCCGGCCATGGATTTATAGACTTCGATCACTTCGTCTGTTGATCTCATCAGTTTCCGCGCAGAGATTGAGACATAGTTGCCTTTTCCGGACGGTTTTTGAACGATCGTAAACTTGTGGGCATCGAGATGAATCAGGATCTGTTCCTTGTCTTCGGCCTTTACGATGAATTTGAACTCGTAAAAATCGGGCCACTGATAAGAATCGTCGAGTAAGCTTCTGAATTTTTCGTCTGACATGATAATTCCTCGTGGAAAGATTATAGCCTAAGTCACTGAATTTGAGGCCCTCTTTCAGGATAACGGAGGCTTGAAGAGGCAGTCTACCGTTAAATTTTCCAGCTGGAATGACCGAACAATAAGCATCACGACAAACAGTCTGATTTACACATGGAGTGTGTATGCAAACAGTATGGATGCTAATTTTTTTGCTGACGGGTTTCACCGCACACGCGCAGACCTTTAAGCACATCAAGTTCACAAAATCCTTCGATCAATATCTCAATCGGCCACAGATGAAGACTGTGAGCGCTTTTTCTAAGAGCAATCTGGCCACACCGGATCCATTCAAGGAAGTCATCCGGAGTGCTGTGTTCGGAAAACAAAACTTAGCTCCGGTGCAGAAAGGTCTATCCCCTTTCCCCCCGGCCGATGGAGAAGAGTCTCTTCTTTATGAACAGATTCGTAGCCACCTTGAAGCTTCCCACCAGCAAATCGGACTGGAAGAAGTCACTCAGCTTGACCGGATCAACCGTCAGTTCAATCTCGGCACTTCGACCTTTGCCGGCTTCAGCTGGCAGAAACCTGTGGGCACAGTTCAGATCTATGCTGACCGCCAGGTAACTCCGAACGCATTCACTGAAGATGAAAATGACGTCTGGCTAGTGACTGACACATTTACTATCGAAATCGAAGCGACAACATTTCTTGAAAAGTTAAAAGAGGCCGGAGTTGTAGACGCTGGCACCGATATCGGAGCATTCGCGGGACTCACCTTCAAACGCGTTTACCGTTATGATCACTACGCCAAAGACTATATGACTGGCCTGTCAGTAGATTTTTCAAAGCTCTTTCTCCCTTTCCTGATCTTCAATGCTCAGGGTGTGGAGAAGATGGGAGATAAGGAAGTAATCAAACGTCAGGATCTCTGGACGGCAAAAGCAGGAGGTCTCATCACGACTCCGCCGATGTACGGTCTTTCATTTTCTGCAGGTGTCCTCGCTGAACATGCCTTTGAAGCTGAGACGAGCATGCAGGCATTCAAGACGACGGACCCATCTGCACAGGCAATGGTCATGAACGTCTGGAGCAAAAGCTCAACCATCGCAGGCGCAACGGCTTCCCTGCAGTTGGATTTTTTCAAACTCATTCAGATCACACTTATGCGTTTTGATCTCTCTTATGAATATGCCAAAGGAAAGAATTACGTTCTCTCCATGAACACCAACGACATCAATCACGTAAAAAATAACGCTGAAGAAATGGCCGAGTGGAAAGGAATTCTCAGAGGAAAAAGAGAAGTAAAACATCTCGAACCTTACGTTGTCCGTCTGGATGAAGTAACTTCCGAGGCGATTGAAACTCACGGATCAGTTCTTCTCTGGGGAAAAATCGCCAAGAACAAAACCGAACAGAAACGTGTGATCAAAGATGCCAAGGTTTATACGTTCTACAAGAACTATGCTTCGAACGTCCGTTATGTGCAGAATCTGCTTTCGCGCTTTTTGACAGCAATCATTTATAAACTCCTGAAGCTTCCGATGGGAACCAAAAACGTCGCGATCTATTCGAAGAACGTCATCCTCCAGTATGAAGACTCTCATCCTCAGTCTACCAATCAGGATATTATCAGAGTGAAAAACGAGGAGAAGTTCTCCTTCTCCATAGTCCAGAGTTATGAAGCTCACGGAATCTCAAAATCCTCAGAGAAAAAGTACAAGGAAGATGTTTTGTGGTTTGTGGATGAATTCACCACTCTACCGAAAGAATGGCTTGCACGTATTAAAAAAGGTGAGATCAAAGGACCTGTTCGTGTGGAATCAGATCTGAAAGTTGATAAGACTGGCTTCCTGTATTTCGTCGCACTTTCCACGGATAATGTTTTTGGAAGCATTGTGAATGTCTGCAAATCGAAAAAGCTTAAAGAATGGACCGCGGAAGCAACCCGCGCAAAACTACTGAAGGAATCACCTTCGGCCGATGAAGAAAAATGCGTGAAGAAAGTGGGCCTGAATTACCTCGCTTTCCGCGAAGACTACGCTGCAAATTTCAAGGCTCCTTCACTCCGCAAGTTTAAAGACTTCCTGACTCAGTATTATAAGACGACTGAAAATATCACTGCTCTCAATAACCTCTTTGGTCTTGAGAACACATTCATTTCAGGCCGCCTCTCAGGGAAATTCTCAGACGGAGTTATCCGCTCTATCCCATTTGCCAATGGACAATTCCGTGGGAATGGGGTTATTGATAACTTCCTGAGGATAAGTAATGGCCGTACTCCAGCGAGCATTACCTCTAACGAACCTTGAGCAAAACTGATCTTAACAATGCCATACGACTTCTCCGCCAGGGGGAAGTCGTCGCTATACCCACCGAAACCGTTTACGGTCTCGGCGGATGGATTCTTTCGCGCGAAGGTCTGGGAAAAATTTTCTCGACCAAGGAGCGTCCTTTCTTTGATCCGCTGATAGTTCATATTCCGGATAAAGAGGCCGCCCGATCGCTGGCCTCAGTCTGGACCAATATTCATGAGGCCCTCGCTGATGCTTGCTGGCCCGGTCCCCTCACATTGATTGCGGAAAAAAAACCTATCATCGATTCACTTATTACCTCAGGTCTCACTTCGGTTGGTCTTCGCTGTCCGGACCATCCACTGACACTGGAACTTCTTCGTTCTATAGAAGGAGGCATCGCTGCTCCGAGTGCCAATAAGTTCGGAAAAACATCTCCGACTTCTGCCGAGCACGTAGCAGATGAGTTCGGAGACACAGTTGCCATTCTTGATGGTGGTCCCTGCCGCGTAGGGATTGAATCCACTGTTGCCGGCGTTAAGGGTAATGAAGTGGAGATTTACCGGCCTGGATTTTATACCGCGGCCATGCTGAAAGAAATTCTGGCAAAGGCCGGGATTAGTGCCGAAGTTCGTTACACGCAGAGTCCGGTAGCTCCGGGGCAACTGAAGCATCATTACATGCCTAAAATTCCGCTCGTGATTGTTCCTCCCCATTTTCATTGGGAGAAAGACCAGGAAGAGATTGAAAAACTTCTGGGTAAAAAACTCAGCCAGCCTGCGATCTGGGATCAACCGGAAAGATCAGAGATAGCGAGCCGAGAACTTTATGAATCGATGAGAAAATTTGATTCATCCGGCTTTGATGTGATCATCACCAAAAGACTTCCTTCTCATCGTTCAGAAGACTGGATGGGAATCTGGAACCGTCTGGAGAAAGCAAAGACTCTATCCCTCGAGTGAAGAGGCTCCCACGCCCATAGCAAGTGCAGTTTTAAGGCGCTCAATGAAATCATAAGGCTGTTCGATCAGACCCGTGGGAGTTAGAATGTGCCATGATGAAGATCATCCCCTTTTTTTCACAGCGTCCCTGGGCAGGGAAAAGAATGCAGGATTTTTTTCCGGCAGCTCCTTTTGGCACCGGAGAAACCTGGATACTCTCGACCTTAGATGATTGTGAATCCATCTCTGAAGGAAAACCCCTCTCTGAAGTTCTGGGAAAAGAGCTTCCCTATATTGTGAAAGTCATTGATACCTCCGCTCCCCTGTCTGTCCAGGTCCATCCCAATGATGAGTGGGCAAATAAACTGGAACACTCGAAAGGTAAAAGCGAATGCTGGCTCATCCTCTCTGCGGAAACAGGTGCGGGTGTCTACTTGGGACTTAAACCCGGGATCGACCGGAAAACTTTCGAAGCGGCCATCAAAAATGCTGAAGATGTTTCACTCCTCATGAACTTTCAGGTCGTGAAAAAAAACGATTTCATTTCAGTCCCCGCCGGAACCATCCACGCTATCGGTGCGAACGTGACGCTCATCGAAGTCCAGCAGGCATCCGGGATCACTTACCGACTCTGGGATTGGGGCCGGACTGGGAGAGAACTTCATGTCGACAAAGGGATGATGGTTTCAGATTTCGAAAGTCGTCCTGAGATCAG
>JAYVHR010000160.1:0-9478 GCA_043771075.1 Bacteriovoracaceae bacterium | reverse complement strand
GTTAAAATTATTGGTATCACCCTGAAACCGAACTCTACACCTGAGTTCTATAATCTCCTGCCGAATCTCTGCAACTGGCTTGAGAGAAGAAAAAGACAGATCATCTTCCGCGCTGAAGACGAAGCGAGGGTGGCAAAATTCTTCAAGCAAAAAAATAATCAGAGTCTTCAGTTCTGGGATGCCGATTCATTCCATAACAAAGTTGATCTCATGCTCTCGCTCGGGGGAGACGGCACCCTGATTGGAGTTTGCCGCAGGATCAATTCTAAAATTCCTGTACTGGGGATTAATCTCGGACGACTCGGATTTATCACTGAGTTTAACAAGAATGAATACTTTGATCACCTTGACGAAATTATCGACGGAAAATTTGAAGTGACAACCAAGCCGCTCTGCCACGTCAGTGTCATCCGCAAAAACAAAGTTCACTTCAAGGATTTCTTCTTTAACGATGCTGTCCTTGGGAAAAATGATATCGCCCGCATGATTTATCTCCGCGCTGAAATGGGAACTGAACATGTGTACAATATCTCCGGTGATGGAATTATTATCTCCACACCTATGGGTTCAACGGCCTACTCTATGGCCGCGGGAGGACCTATTGTTCATCCGGATGTGAAAGGGATTATCCTTACTCCTATCTGCCCCCATTCCTTAATTCATCGTCCCTTCGTTGTACCGGATACATCCCCGATTACTTTGCGTATCCTTCCACCACATCACTCAGTCACATTGACTCTCGATGGCCAGGTAGCGATTAACATTGATGAACAGGATGTGGTCGTGATCAATTCTTCGCGCATGAAAAAGGTTTCGCTGGTCAAAAATCCTGACCGCCTTTACTTCGAAACAGTACGCGACAAATTCGTTTCCGGAAAAAGAGAATAGCGGTCCTACGGATTTGGTACGGACAAGTTGATTTTCCGTAATTTATCCGTATCATGGTCCTTAAGGGGTTTCCATGAACGCGACATTCTACTTAAAAAGCCTGGTTATTCAGAATTTTGCTACCTTCCGCAATCAGACGGTGAGATTCCGCCCGGGCTTTAACGCCATCGTCGGAGAAACCGGATCCGGTAAAAGTCTCCTGTTGGACGCGCTTCAATTAATTCTCGGTGGCCGAGCTGATAAGAGAGTTGTCCGGCGGGAAACAGAATACTCACTGGTAGAAGCCTCGTTTCATTGTGAAGACCCGGAAGTCCGGGAATACCTTCACCAGGAAGGCTATCCGGTAGAGGGCAAGGAACTCATCATCAAGCGTCTTGTTTACAAGAATGGCTCAACCAAAACCTATGTCAATCATCTCTCCTGCACCATGGGATTTCTCGGTGGGTTTGCCCGTCGGTATATTGATCTCGTTGGCCAGTTTGAGAATCAAAAACTTCTTTCGGGAACTTATCAGCTTCACCTGCTTGATCACTTCGCGCGACTCAAACCTGACGTCGATCTCTATCAGGATATTCTCCGTCAATATAAGACCGCAAAGAAGAACAAGGAAGATCTTGAATCCTCGCGTCGCGAGAGGGAGCAAAGACTCGATTATCTTAATTATCAACTTCAGGAGATTGAAAGATTGGCCCCATCCTCCCAGGATGAACTTGATCTCCTGAAGAAGAAAAATACTTTGGTGAACCTCGAAAAGACCCAGCGCCTTTCCTTTCAGGTACGGGATCTTTTCGATGGATCCGAAGGATCCTCCGGAATAAACGGACTTTCCCGACAGCTCAATTCTCTGGTTGCGAAGAATACTGATCTTTGCGGAACACAGATAGAAAACATGTCCGAATTCCTCGATAAGCTCGCTCTTCTTCAGGAAGGTCTTGATAAATGTCTCAATCAGGATCTTGATCCCGAGGAACTCGAAGGTGTGATCGACCGTCTGGATGTGTATCAGAAGTTAAAAAAGAAATTCGGCGGCACGGTTGAGTCTGTTCTCCAGTCTCAGGTGGAATTCCTGAAAGAGAAGAATTACCTCGAAGAGCTTGAGATCAATCTGGGTGAGAGCGAATCCCGCCTGAATACTCTGGAAAGAGATCTTCTTTCTCACGGTACTAAGCTCCATGAGAAGAGAGTGAAGGCATCGAAAAAGCTTTCACAGGAACTAACAGAGAGAGTGCGCCTACTCAAGATGAATGGTGCGACGATCCGGATCAGCATCGAGAAATCAGAAGATTTCCAGGAAGCCGGAATGAGTACGGCACATTTCACGGCCGAAACGAATGCAGGAGAGGGATATTTCCGCATAAAGGATATTGCCTCGGGTGGAGAACTTTCGCGAATTCTCCTGAGTGTTCGTCAGATTCTTTCGAGCTATGACTCCATCAGTATTTTTCTCTTCGATGAGATTGATACCGGTATCGGAGGCGAAACCGCAAATTGCATCGGAAAAGCTTTGGCCGAAGTGGGAAGTAACGGACAAGTTATTGCCATTACTCATCTTCCGCAGATTGCCCAGTTTGCTGAGCTACTCATTGTTGTTCAGAAGGAAATTCAATCGGACAAGTCAGAGACAAGGACAGAATCTTCAGTGAAAGATTTTGTAGGCAAGATGATTATGAAAGAAGTGAAAGCGATGGCGCAATTAAACTAGAGGTAAAAAGCTATGCTGGTGCTCATTAATACAGACGAAAGTTTTCGAGCGGAGAGCGTAGCCGTTATTAAGATAAATCGACTGGCCGCCTTCCATCACAAACTCGTCTTTTACGTGGCTGTGCCCACCGAGAACGAAATTAAATTTCCCTCCCGTCACCTGAGACACTCCCTCACGGAACTTTTCACGGACGGAATCTTCGTTGAATAATCTTGAGCCTTTCTTGCGGGAGCGGACAGATGCTCTCTCTCCGACAAACTTCAGGACCGAATAGGGCATGAGGTAATTGGCAACAAACTGGAGTGGCCGGGAATTTATGAAACGCTTGTAGCGTTGATACGACTGATTGTGGATTTCGTGCTCATCACCGTGTGAGAAGTAATAGGTCTTACCGTCCCATTCCTGGATCTCGGGCAATAATTGTGATGTGACCTCTTCTTTGGGCCAGAACTTCTTGAAAAGCTTTTGCAGATTCACATCATGGTTTCCCTCAAAAAAGTGAACCCGAACTCCGGACTTCACCAGATCATCCATCTTCCGGAAGAGATGCCCGTAGTCACGGAGATATTCTTCATGCTGACCAGTCATGAGATCAAAGATATCACCAAGTAAAAGTACATGCTGGGATGAGCGTACTTCAGGATGATCCAGAAATTTATTCAGGAGAATGTCGGCAGGGTCGCCGGGGGCCTTAACATGAACATCGGAAATGGCAGAAATTTTCATGCTAGCCATTTATAGCATGGAGCTCTTCTTTTATCCGTTCAAATATGAATTTCTCGAGTTGTTTTTTGGCCAGTGGATCAATCTGGGTTATTTTGCAGGACACCCGCCAGACTTTATAGGGAAATCCATTGGCCTCATCCGGATCAGTTTCGCGGATGGATAAAACCTGAGTCGCAATTTTTGCGGTCCATTTCTCAGCTTTGATTTCCATTGTGGGAATAAGATCCGCTTCCTGAAAAAGCTTAGACTCAGTTCTCGAAACAAGAAAAGAAATTCCACCGGTGCTGACATCAAAGCATGATTTCAGGAAAAACTGGCTCATCGTCCGGGGAAGAGAAATCGTTTTCCCGAAGCTCACTTTGATTTCCTGCTGTTCATATACATTCAGACGAAGTTCTTTTCTTCTTTCAACCTGGGCCATGAACTCAGGGAGTTCGAGGTAATACCGGAAAGGAGCATCTGTCTGCTTAATCCGACAACGCATGAGAATCGACTTCTCAGGAATATAAAGATCGATATGAGTCTGGCCACTCAGGAGTTCCTGAACGACCCGGTCCTGCCCTTCATTAGGAACAATACAAAAGTCGTTTCTCTGCTTCCGGACAGCTTCTATCCGCGACAGTCCTAAGTGTTTTGAACTGCCCACGAATCTCCAGAGATAAATTTCTGAACTGTCTTCCTTCGCGGAATTCAGTCCCAGAAGAATCTGCGAAACATCATGAACCTTGTTCAGCTTATTCCCGTTATTCAAAATCTAACCTCAAAAATGCCCTCCGTGAGCAATCACGGAGGGAATTGGGCTTAAGAGAACATCATCTGCAACTACTAACCAATAAGGCGCATTGCCTGTTGTCCAAGGGCATTAGCTTGGGCAAGTGTGGCAACACCAGCAGCGTTCTTCATCTGTGCAGATGCAAGTTTTGCTGTTGATTCTGCAACGTCTACATCTTCGATGCGTGATCGTGCAGATTCCTGGTTCACTACTGTCACATCAATAGAGTTTGCGGCAGTCTGGAGTCGCGATTGTACGGCACCAAAGTTCGCGCGAAACGCGCTCACTTTACCAATGGCCCCATCGATCCTTTCCAGGTTATCGACCGCGTCCTGTTTATCACGGACGTTTGAACCACCAATCCCTAAACTTTCTACCGAGGCATCAGTTGAACCGGCATCAAGCTCAATCATGTTATCCTGGCCGCCGTAAGCGCCGACCTGGAACTGAAGCATTCCACCTTCGCCCTGAAGAAGCGGTCTTCCGTTAAAAGAAGTCGTCTTCGAGATACGGTCAGCTTCCTGAACTAACTGTTCGTACTCAAGCGAGAGATAGCCGCGTTCAGCATCTCCAACTGTGTCCGAAGCAGCCTGAATGGAGAGCTCTCGGAGACGCGTGAGGATGTTACCCGTTTCATTCAAGCCACCTTCGGCAACTTGAACCATCGAGATCGCATCATTCGCATTTCGCGAAGCTACTCTGAGACCTTTCGTCTCTGCTTCCAATTTTTTAGCAATGGCCAAACCAGCGGCATCATCAGCGGATTTTGTTATTCGCTTACCTGACGAAAGTTTGGAAAACTCGGCTTCTTGAGAGGCATTGCTAACCTTCAAGTTCCGTTGCACCTCTTGAGATGCAATGTTGGTGTTGATTCTTAAGCCCATGTAACGTACTCCTTGCAGAATCAGATGACTGACCACAATAGTCAGACTCACCACTGATCGGTTTGGTCGGATATTATTTGACTCCTATTTGAGGGTCTCAGAGAAAAAAATTAAGGTTCGCCCTGATTTTCAAGGCTTAGAAATTACAAACGGGATCTGAATATATAAGGAAAAATGGTTAAGACGTTGAAATAATTAAGCCACGGAATTGGCCTGCCAGAAATCCGGGGAGGCGATGTTTTACTCGTGATGCTGAATTTTCTCAATCAGGCTGGTGGTGGAATAGCCATCAACAAAGTTTAGCGAGAAAACCTGGCCTCCCGAAAATTGAACTTCTTTCCCGCCAACGATTTGATCAATCTTCCAGTCGCCACCTTTCACAAGAACTTTCGGTTTCACTTCAAGAATGAGATTGAGAGGAGTGTCTTCTGTGAATATCTCGGTGAAATCCACAGACTTTAGTTGCGAGAGAACATAGCTGCGATCTTTTTCATTGTTGATCGGGCGCTCAGGACCCTTGAGGCGCTTCACACTCGCATCTGCATTCACTCCCACTACGAGAACGTCTCCGAGCTTTTTTGCCTCGGCGAGATAAGTCACGTGACCACGATGAAGAATGTCGAAACATCCATTCGTGAAAACGATTTTCTTTCCCTGATTCTTCTCGAGAAATTGCGTGAGTTCGCGGCTGAACATTAGCTGACCTTGATCATCTTGGAATTTGTCGCCTTATTCTGGAGATCAAAATAAGAGAAGAGACCAATACTCGCGAAATTTATAAGCGTGATGAAACTTCTCACTAAAAGAGTCATGAAATTTTGATTTTTATTATCCATGTCCACGATTCTTATATTCATCAGTGATTTACCCATCGTTGAACCGGTCTTTTCTCCAATGGCGAAGTAGAGAAGATAAAATCCGCAGAAGAGTGTTGCGACCAGCGGGGTAATCTCATCCGGGTACTGCGCCCACGCCTCCATCACTTCCATTCCGGTAGCTTTTGACATGAACATGAGCATGACACTGAGAACGGAACAAAGAAGTCCCATATCAAAAATGTAGGCAACTATCCGATCTGTCTTAGAGGCCAGGCGGTAAACTTTTTCCGGTTTCTCTTCCACAACAGGGGTTGCATTCACTGCTTCAGACTGTCCGTAGAAAAGAGAAAGATCATTCTGATAAACATTCATTTCTTTTTTCATTACCGGTTGAGTGCGCGCAACCGGTGCTTCTCGGACCGGAGCATTTCTTTCAGCAAAGGCCGGCTTGATTTCGGAAGTTTTCTGCTGATGAGAAAACCCGAGGCCGCTGGTGATTGGTTTAAAGTCAAAATCGTCGAGTTCAAGATCAAGCGCTGACGGAGTTTTCTTCGGCGATGATGTGGATTCGAGATTCATTGATTTTTCCTTTGGGATCTTTCAAAAATTCTGTCACAAAAGAATCAAGTCATCAATCTTTGTAGAATGAGACCTGCCCCTGTGGCGACGGCCGTGGGAGTCCTGAGAATCGGGGTCGGAAGAAGAATGGATTCTAAATGAGGTTGCTTTCGTAAATTTTCAAGCTCTGCGGAGGAAAATCCACCCTCCGGCCCGATGACGAGGCAATTTACCGCCGAGATTATATTCGATTTTACGGGTGTTCCGGCCTGGGAATCCAGCATGAGAACCGTACCATAATCGTTCCACGGAATTGACGTCCAGTCTGCTTCCAACACTTCGGGAAGAAAGGCAGAATTGGATTGTTCAAGTGCTGATACGAGAATACTCATAAGCCGTTCTGCTTCCGGAACTTTTGTTTGAGAGTAATCACTTCGTACTAAAAAAACTTTACGGAACCCGAGCTCCACCGCCTCTTTCAATGACAATTCGAGAGCGTCTTTTTTAGGGACGCCAAGAACCAGGTCAAGAACGAAAGCTCTCTCGGAAGTAGAATCCGAAATTCTCGTTAACTTCAGGAGTTTTTTTGAAGCTTCAGAAACAGTTGTCCGGACCGAAAGTCCCCTCCCGCTTAAAAGAAGAAGCTCTTCATCTTTTTCTATGCGGATAACATTCACGAGATGATGAAGAATGTCTCCGCTCAGAAGATATTCATGATGTGAAACTAATCCCGGAAGAAATGCTGCTCTCATCCGTTTCTCCGGAAGAGTAAAGCTGACCAGTCACCCTTAGTGAGTTCTTTCACGAAGGTTATGTCTTTCGAATATTTTTCGATGATTCCTGCGGACTGATGACGAAGAAGCCCTGAAAGAATCAAAGACCCTCCCGGTAAAACACTCGATATTAAATATTCATGCTCTTCTATCAGAATATTTTCCAGAATATTGGCAAACACCACATTGTAACCGGGCAGAAGGTAACTCCGTACTTCCGGAAGAAGGAGGCGGAATTTTCTCTCAGAGAGATGGTTGATCTCCGCATTTTGAAAACAGTTTTCATTGGCCTCGGGATCAATATCGTAAAAGTCCACCCGTGACTCAGGATAAAATTTCAGGGCCGCGAGTCCGAGAATTCCAGAACCCGAACCAAAATCCAGAACGTCTACCGGAGTACCAGAAACATCTTCAGTAAAGAGCTTGAGACAGAGAAATGTTGTCTCGTGACTTCCGGTTCCGAATCCCATCCCCGGATTGATGAAGAGATCATGACCGGATAATGATTTATGATCTTTCTCCCACGCTGGAACAATCGTCAGTTTTTCATTCACTACGATCGGGGCATAATGCTTTTTCCATTCCGCGTTCCAGTCTTCCACCGGTAATTCATCAATCTGGATTTCACCGAGAATTGTTTTTTTGAGTTCTTCAAAGAAACCCAGAGCAGCTTTTCCTTCTTCAAAGAAAAAGCGAACTGTGACTGGTCCCTTTTTTATCACTTCTTCCACTTCATCAAGAACTGCCTGGGGCAAATCACCGCCCGAATAGGATCGATCGCCAAGAATCCGGTCAACTTCCGGCTCGTCGATAGAGAATTCCTCAATGCCGTTGGATCCAAAGCGATTGACCGCGAGATCCTCGACGAGATCCCAATCTTCGGGCCTCATTTCGCCGTGGAATAAAGTTACTACCCAGAATGTATTCATGCGGGGTCTTATAACGTATTTGGGGGCATCTGAAAGGCTAAAAAATTTACAAACACCTGTGTTTCTTTGACGGACCGGGCACATCCTTGCTAGAAGAATCCTCCATGCAGAAGATCTATCTCGTGGGAATTGCCGGTGGCTCAGGTTCGGGTAAAACGACCTTTGCCCAAAAAGTTATGAAGGGTATTAATAGTACCCAATCGCTTCTCCTCCACATGGACTCCTATTATCTGAACGATCTTCCCCGCGACATTCACACGAATTCAGGGAAACCGAATTTCGACCATCCCCAGGCATTTGACTGGCAACTTCTGAGATCTCATCTTCATGACCTGAAAGAAGGGCGCTCTATTCAGTGTCCTATCTACGACTTCTCTACCTCTGGAAGAACCGGCGAGTTCGAAACTTTCGGGCCCTGCAAGTTTGTCCTGTTCGAGGGAATTTTCACTCTCTACGATCAGGAGATAAGGGATATGCTCGATATCAAATGCTACCTGCATGTTGATTCAGATATCCGCTTCACGCGTCGACTTCACCGCGATGTAAAAGAGCGTGCTCGCTCGCTCGAATCAGTCATTGCTCAATACTATGATACGGTGAGACCGATGTATCAGAAGTACCTCGACCCTCAACGTCAGTATGCCGATTTCACTGTCGGTGAAGAGACAGATGTTGCCGCACTCATCCTCTCTGCTAGAATCAAGGAAATGCTTGATTCTGAAGTTCAGACAGGTGCAACAAGGGCAATTTAGTTTTGAAAAATAAGTATTTTAGTGTCATGCCAATGGGTGGAGTTGAGGAGATCGGCTCCAACATGACTTTGATCCGCACACAAAACGAAGACATCATCATAGATTGCGGCATGCTTTTTCCCTATGAAGAATGCTTCGACATCAATTATCTCGTTCCTGATTTCTCAACACTCGATGGTTCGCGCCTTAAGAATATTATCATTACTCATGGGCACGAAGATCATATTGGCGGTTTAGGACAGTTACTTCAGCAATTTCCTCACCTCACCGTTTACGTTACAAACTTCACGCTCCATCTTATTCAGAAAAAACTCCAGGAATTTCCGGTCACGCTGAAGTACCAGCTTTATAACACAACCGATGATCTGAGTTTTGATGAAGTGGATATTTCACCTGTGCATGTGAATCACTCCATTCCGGAAACCAGCGGCATGATCGTGAGATCAAAAGATCGTACATGGGGCGCACTTTATATTTCCGACTTCAAAGTTGATCTGACTTCTAAACATGAAGCACCGATGGATTTTCCGAGAATCAAACAGAAGCTGGGGGAATGCAAGTACACTGCTTTTTTCATGGATTCGACGAACATCATCTATGATGGAAAAACTACTTCGGAAGAAGAATTAAATGCTGATCTTAAAGCTCTGCTCGATCGTCCTGAAGACAGAATTTT
>JAYVHR010000159.1:0-3534 GCA_043771075.1 Bacteriovoracaceae bacterium | reverse complement strand
TTTCTGATCTATTACACTGTGAAACGCGAAGACTGGTTCTCAAAAGAGTTCAGTAAGCGCGTGAAGAAATTCATGGACGCCCGTGATGAGAAAGCTGAGCAGTCATTCTATGTGATCTGCAAACGCTTACTCGAAATCACCTACTACGAAGTGTTTGAAGTGCGTGCGATCTTAAAGCGCAGAAACCCTGACGCCATCATGACGATTGCAGACAGAGTGTTCCTGGTGCAGCAGGGATCGGCCCGCATGGTCCATGATATCCAGAAACAAGTGCGCTATCTCAAATGGGGTGAGCGTCCGAAGTTTATCGAGATCTCAAACACTGTTCTCCGGAATAACCCATGCTTCAACCGGGTCTTCGGGATCGTGCCGGTGGGAATCTTTAATGACTTCCTGAATACGGTACCAGGGCTGTTCATTGTGGGTGGTATTTTCGGGACGTTCCTCGGGATTATGAAGGCTCTTCCGGAGCTCGGAGGGATGAATCTGACAGATGTGGAAGGCTCAAAAATCATCATGGATAGCTTCCTTCTGAAAATTTCCTTCTCCATGTCCACGTCGATCATCGGGATTATTCTTTCCGTCTCCATGAGTCTGATCAATACGTTCTTCAGTTGCGAGAAAGTTTATATCGGCACCATCGAAAGACTCGAAAACGAACTCGATGTCCTCTGGAACATGTCATCCAGTAACAAACTCCCGGATGACATGAATACTTTTGATTCCGAACGCGACCCGATTGAAGTTCTTTCTGAAGACCTGATCGCAAAAGAACTCAGTGTGGAAGTGGGATTTGTTCAGATCGTGAGACCTATCAGTCGCTGGTGGGGAAAAATGGGCCGGGCACCGGTCAGTTCCCATGTAGCATCTGAAGCGCTCGGAGTGAAAATTCCGGTCAAGGCCCAGGATCCTAAACAAAGAGATGTTGCTTAAATAATGTTCCGGAGGTCCTGTGTCTTCACTCATAATTAAAGTATCCAGAGACGGGCAGAGTCAGGAGTATCTTTTCAGTTCGATGGGGCCCATCTTGGTGGGCTCGGATGCGAAGTGCGATCTCAATCTTCCCGATGTCACCGGAAAACTCCTTGAGGTGAAAATCTCAGGTGGAAATATCTTCATCAAGGACCTGGGAAGTGAACACCAGATGTTCCTTAATTCCCTCATCCTCCCTCACCGGGAAGATGTGCGGTACCACGAAGGGGAAGCGATCACGATTCAGAATTCGCGTTACCAGATTTCGGTCGCGCGTGCTCAGAAGGATATCGAAGATCCGCCTCCCTTCTTTGAAGCGGAATTCAAAGAGCGTCTTGATAAGATGAACTTCCGGATCCGTGAAAAAGAAACGGAACTGAAGTCACTTAACCACGAGGAAGGAAAAAAGCGCCACGATCTGGATGAACTTCTTAAGTCCTATCAGAAAGAATCGCAACAGAAAGGGAAGCTCTCGGTTGAAGTGGAAGGTCTCCGCACTCAGAAAGACCAGCTTTCCCAGGAGCTCCGTTCCCATCATCAGAAATACCAGGATGAGGAAGGGAAAATCCGTGATCTTCGCGATTACGTGAAACGTCTTGAGACTGACGAGCGCCAGTTGAAAGATAATATTGTCTCGCAAACACTGGTTTTGCGAAATTTAAAAGATGAGCGGGATAATCGCTCGCAGGAAGTGGATAAGCAGAGACAGAAGCTCTCTGAGCTGGAACTTGAAGCGAGAAAGCGCGAGGAAGAACTCCTTGAGCTAGCCAATGAATATAAGGATCAGGAAAAAGAGATTGTTGAAGAAACCCAGCGGGTGGAAACCATTCTCATCAGAAATCAGAGTGCCGTTAAAGAAACGGGACGCATCCGTGAGCACATGGCGCAGGTCCTGAAAGAAAAAACGCTGCTGGATCATGAAGTGCAGGGCCTTCAGGAAGAAATTCATTTTCTGGAAAACCAGAGAAAAGAATCCCAGGTCAAAGTTGCTGAGACGAAAGCTAGTATTTCGATGCTGGAAGGTGAGAAAAACCGCCTGCTCGAGCATATTGAACAGCATAAAGATAAAGAACTGAATCTTAAGAATCTCAATGCGGAACTCCGTATTGAACTGATGAAGGCCGAAGAGAAACTCTCTTCGAAAAAAGGGCAGTTAAACAAAGTTGAGTTCGATGCCCAGGACGCTCACAGAAAGCTCACGACTCTTCAATTTGAAGTCGAGCGCTCTGACATGCGGATTAACCAGATGACGAGCGAGGAGAAAGTCCTCGATCTGAAAATCAAAACCATTCATCAGGAACTTGATACTCTTACAAAAAAGGCACAGGAAGATAAGCGCGCCCTTGAGGAAAAATATGTCGAGCAGAGAACAAAGCTCGACAGCGAGCTTCACCAGGTAAGTTCTTCCATTGAAGAAGGTGTGAAATTTGTAGGCGAAAAAGAGGCCGATCGCATTCGCCTTCAGAGTCTCCTCGAAGAGCTGAATGCTAAGTACCGCTCGCTTCAGAAAGAAAAATCCCTACTCGAAGGTCAGGTCTCGGAGCTCAATGTTCAGAGAATCGTCCTGCAGGACGAGATGAAAACTCTGAATGATGAGATTATCCGCCTGAACCACGATAAAGACCGCGCCCAGCGTGAGTTCTCCACTCTCTCAATCAAGCTCATGGATATTGAGACTGAGATCAAGGAGAAGATGGAAGAGGCCCGTCTTGAGATGGAAAATTTCAAGAATCAGGAACGCAGCCGCATATTTGCTGAGAAAAATGTCACCATGTCAGAAGTCGAGTCTTTTAAACAGAAATCTCTGGCGGAAGTGGAGAATGAATACCGGAAGAAGGAAGAAAAACTTCATCTCATGAAAGTGGATGTCCACTCGGAAGCCGAGAAGATCCTCCGGGAAGCAAGATCCCAGGAAACAAATATTATCCGCGAGGCTTCGGCGCGCTTGAACTCTGCGACTGAGTCAGCGGAAGAAAGAGAGCGGGACGCTCATAAGCGGATGAAAGAGGCGCAGGATTATCTGAAAGGTAAGGAAAAAGAAGCGGAACTCATTCTCAATAAGGCCCGGATAGACAGCCGTGAACTCATCCGGAGAACGGAACTCGATCTTCAACAGGAACTCACGAACGGTAAGAAGAAGATCAAGGGCTTCCTCACGATGAAACGTGAGAAAGGCGAGACATTCATTGAGAGTATCAGCCATGACCACGAGTCACGTCTTAAGAAGATGGAGTCGGCTGCTCAGGAGAAGCTCGAAGATGTCAAAAGACGTGAACTGAAAAAAGTCGCAAAACTCCGGGAAGAAGAGAATTCCCGTTTCCATGTCCTGAAAGAAGGCATGAAGAAGGAGCTCGAATCTGAGAAGCTCCGGACAATGAGAGAAATCAACGAACTTCGCGCGGAACAGGAAGCAGAACTCGAGAAGAAAAAAAAGTTCATGCTTGAGCACATTAATGAATCCAAGTTCCGCCATCAGAGAACTTACGAAGACGAAATGAAAAAAGAAAAAGAGCTCTTTGAGCGCACCAAACGTGAAAGGGTGGAGAATGCCACCCGTGCGAT
>JAYVHR010000158.1:0-6157 GCA_043771075.1 Bacteriovoracaceae bacterium | reverse complement strand
AACATTCCTCAGTGTGTGGAATGGGTAAGATCGAAGAGAGTTCTTCGTGAAATGCCTGAGTGCGAACATATCTCAAACGAAGAGCTCCTCGAGCTTGATGTTGATATTCTGATTCCGGCCGCAATTGATGGTGTGATCACGGTGGAAAATGCTCCACGTGTGAAGGCCCGTATGATCGCAGAAGGCGCCAACGGTCCGCTCACTCACGAAGCGATTGATATCGTCGTAGCAAACGGTTGTTACGTTCTTCCGGACATTCTCGCGAACGCCGGTGGTGTGATCGTGTCGTATTTTGAATGGGTCCAGGGTCTTCAGATGTTCTTCTGGGATCTCGATACTGTTAATAAGAAACTTCACGACATCATGAAGCTCGCGTTTGATAAGGTCTGGAGAAATTCTGAGATCTATAATGTTAACCTGAAGCAAGCTGCTTTCATTACTTCTCTCCAGCGCCTTGAAGGCGCGATGAGACTTCGTGGGATGTGGCCTTAATCTTTCCAAGTACTTCACAAGCTCTCTATCTCTTTTTGAGATAGAGAGCTTCCTCTTCTTCTATTTCCGATATATTTGAATCTGCCCTATATTCCTCCCACACACAGGGAGTCTCTATGAAATTCGCAACACTACTTTTTTTCTTCATCGTCACAAACTCTTACGCTGCCACAACATGCAGTCCGGAGATGCAGGCCTTACAATTTAATCGTCACGGTTATGTTGAGTTCAAGACGACGAATTTCGAGACAGGTTTCTCTGCACTCGAAAAGAAGATGATTCATAAAGTTGTCACGATCCAGGAATATCTCACGACCAATTCTGCTGAACAGTCACTGAAAGATTTTGGCGGTTCCGCTGACGGTGAGATTATTTACTTTAAAGTCGGAAATAAGGTCATCGCTAAAGTCCACTACTGGCCGGGTGACAATGAGTACGGCGCATATGTTGAAGTTGTAGGATCTAAAATCCTTATCCACGCAGAAATCGGCGATGGCGACATCAACTGTCTTTAATTAATCCCTTCCTTGCGACCATGATTCGGGTAAAATGAATCATGGTCTCAATTCTTGTCTTCCTCATTTCATTCAGTCATGCCGGAGTCACTCGTGATGACGTCACAGTGACTGATAAAATTACCTTCAGCTGGAAATTCGTCTGCACAAAAATGGTTACTCATGAGGCGCCTCTGATTGAGCTGGTCTCAGGAACTGAAATTGATTGCATGGGAAAGAAAGTGAATGTCTCAGATTTCTGTGAAAGGGAAATGGCACACGACCCGTACTTCCTGCGTGGGTTTGTAAAAGAAGAAACGAAAGAAGTTGTCTGCCAGAGTGGGAAGAAAGTTATTTTCAAGTATCAATGTGTTCGTCTCGCGGATAAAAGACTCTGCGGTCAATCGGCCGAAGCAAGCTGCAAAGAAATACGTCATAAGCTCGCGCGCCGCCTGGATATCGTCCATCAATCCTTCACTAAAAATGACAAGGGAATCAAAGAGCTGAACTGCTACTTTGAATCCCTTCCGCGGAATCAGAATGGAACCTTATAAAAAGTTTCTGGCGAAAGATAAGAAAGCTCAGGAGCTGTTTAAAAATCCCGTCGTTCTCCCGGAGAAAACGAAAAATGTCACTGAGAGTTTGGTGTGGTCCATAATGGGTCAGCAACTCTCGATCCAGGTAGCAAAGGTCATGTTCGCAAGATTTAAAGATCTATACGGTGGGAAATTTCCTTCTGCCAAAACTATCCGTGCAACGCCGGTAGAAAAAATCAGGGCCATCGGTGTTTCACAATCCAAGGCGAACTACATTCACAATGTCGCTGAGTTCATCGATAGGAAGAAGATTACCGTCAGCAAACTCGACAAGAAGAGTGATGAAGAAGTGATCGAGCTCCTGACCCAGATCAAGGGTGTAGGAAAGTGGACCGTTGAAATGCTTCTCATCTTCGGCCTTCAGCGCGAAGACGTGTTTGCCCTCGATGACCTGGGAATTCAGAAAGCAATGATTCATCTTTTCAAGCTTCAGGATCTCGATAAGAAAAGCCTGCGGATCAAGATGGAGAAGCTCTCTCAGCGCTGGTCACCCTATAGATCCTACATCTGTCTCCATATGTGGAGATTCAGCGGCTTCAAGTCTATCGATAAGAAAATCTAATACATTTATAAAATCTATTAATTTTATTAAAGAAGCGGTTTTTGCTACTTCTCCTTCCGGAGGTATCTATGAAAATTCTGTTTTTGTTTTTAATTCTTTCGTCAGCCTGGGGCCAGCATCAGCACGAGGACAAGCCGTCAGTTCACGGCATGGCGATCTTCGGGAAAAAGGTGATCTATCTGTCACATCTCCCGATGTTTCACGCTCCTCATGACTATCAGGCAGTTGTTGAGGTCCATTTTGATCAATCTGCACTGACGGCTTATCTTGATTCTGCCGAGAGCGAATCTTTTTTCACCCTCGTGCCAGAAATGTTTTCCCTACCTGAAATGATGAAGCATCCCCGTCCATTCAAGGCACAGATTTTTGCAGGACACTTCGAGCGGGGAGGAAAGCTTATTGCCAATACATCAGTGACGATTAAAAAGGTTCTTCTTTTCAGAAAACTCAATCCGTCCGGACCACGTCCTCTTCAATCAACTTATTATGCTCTCGGCAATTCCAGCGAGCAGTTCATGATTCATAAGATATCGGCCAGACCGGACTTTGATCATATTGTCGAAATGAAAAATCACCTCCCAGCGGAAATTTCAGAAGTGACATTTCCCTTTCCCGATACTCAACCAATCGTGGAAGGGCGGGAAATTTATTTCGAGACCGGTGATCTTTCTCACTAGTCGTGTCAATGCTCCTGTTCTTACGGAGAGTTATTATTCTTGATTCCGGTCTGTATTTTGCTTCCTGATATCGGAGGCAAAATGGAAACACAACTACAGACCTGTTACTTTACCAAGAAAGGCCCGACCCTCGTTTCACTTTTCGGCTACGCTTCGAAAAGTGTTCCTGGGCTTGAGATCAATGGCCTCGGGAAATATGGAAAGGCGATTAAAGAAAAGATCGTCTACATCTCGCGGACCCGTCAGCTCCAGATACCATTAAAAAGATTTGTTTTGAATGTTGAGCTTAATGACGAGCTTGGCGACCTTGAAACAAATTCCGTGAAATGGCTCGAATATCCTCTCTTACTTCACTACTGGTATCTGGCAGGTCTTCTTCCGATCACAAAGCTGGATAATTGTTTCGCTTCGGGATCGTTGACACCAAGTGGGCTGGTAGAGGAGCCCCCTTACCAGTCCATTTCTCAGTTGATTGAGAGTTTTGAGCTTCACCTGATAAGTGGTCTCATCAGGGAATGCCCTCTGGGAATAATAGACGGGAAGGATCTCTTCCACGGCATTTCCACACTCAGTTTTAAGGAAGCTGAAGCCTGTTAAATTGAGAGGGTCTGGGCGAGTGTCTTGTACTCGATAAAGTTATTGTCGGCCTTGGTCACGCATTCCGTGATCGGGGCCATTAAAACTTTACCTTCTCTCACTACAGTTACTGATGGGTAATTATCAGCACGCAGGGCCTCGACCGCGAGATTTCCCATTTGTGAGGCGATGAACCGGTCATTGGAAGCAGGGGAGCCTCCGCGCTGGATATGACCAAGAATCACGACGTGAGTATCCATGTGATACATGTCTTTGAGGATGTTCTGAATTTCGTAGCTGCGGCCAGCGACCGGACCTTCGGCAACGATAATGATCGATGAATCTTTTCCACGGGCCATCCCGCGCTGGATATCTTCCACGATTTTCTTGTGGTCAACTTTCTCGTGTGGAAGGAGAACGTTCTCAGCACCTGTGCACACGCCGACCTTGAGAGCTATCGCTGCGGAATTTCTTCCCATCACTTCAACTAGAAATGTTCTGGCGTGAGAATGGGCCGTATCGCGGATTCTATCGACAGCTTCAATGGCAGTCTGAACGGCAGTATCAAAACCAATAGTATATTCCGTTCCGGAAATATCATTATCGATAGTGCCGGGAATTCCGATAACCGGATACTGCTGCTCATCCCAGAGGAGTTTTGCTCCATTAAATGAACCGTCTCCACCTATTACCACCAGGGCTTCAATTCTTTGCGCGCGGAGAATATCGACAGCTTTTTTCCGGAAAACCGGTTTCATGAATTCAGGACTACGGGAAGTCTGGAGAACAGTTCCCCCACGCTGAATAATGTTACCCACGGAAGAGAGATTCATCGGCATGAATTCACCTCTCAGGAGCCCGGCATAGCCGCGTTTAATGCCAGTGACCTGAATTCCGTGAAAGAGGGCCGTTCGCACAACTGCGCGGATGGCACAATTCATTCCCGGAGAGTCGCCGCCGGAACAGAGTAATCCAATGTGGGTAAATGCCATGTTTATCCTTTAAACGAAAACCGATTGACCGGTGAATTCCTGAGGTTTGTTAATATTGAGAATTTTTAAAACAGTCGGTGCCACATCTTTTAGCGCCAGTATTTTACTATCCTGGTTCACCATGATGTTCTGGTCGCGAAGCTTCGGATGAATGATACAGAAGGGAACTTCCGCTTCAGAGTGTGCGGTATGTGTAGCACCATCTTCATATGTCATCTGGTCAGCGTTTCCGTGATCCGCGGTGAGAATGATAGTGATGTTTTCTTCGGCGCAGACTGTTTTCAGTCGTCCGACACATACGTCAAGTGCTTCAATCGCCTTAACTGTCGCATCGAAATTTCCGGAGTGTCCGACCATGTCAGCATTGGCATAGTTTACCACATAGAAACTGAACTTCTTGTCTCTCAGGGCATTGATGAGTTTATCCGT
Organism: Bacteriovoracaceae bacterium; assembly: GCA_043771075.1. Lineage (GTDB taxonomy): Bacteria > Bdellovibrionota > Bacteriovoracia > Bacteriovoracales > Bacteriovoracaceae > Peredibacter. The sequence goes on along the minus strand of JAYVHR010000158.1, from coordinate 1,339 downwards.
CACTTCGACGGAACTCATCTCCGGCTTCTCATCGTATGTGGCAACGTCTCTCGGTGACTGAATCATGCAACGCTCTTCCCCCGGGAATGGATGCTCTTCACCACCATTGAAGAAATAAGTCACATGCGCGTATTTTTCTGTCTCCGCGATCTTGAACTGATTCTTTCCGATTTTTGAAAGGTACTCGGCAAGACCGCCGCGGATTTTTTCCTTATCAAACAAAACGGGAAGATCCGGACACTCATCCGGCACATAGGGAGTCATGCACAGGAAATAGCCCGGCCTGACCGGAACCGGAAACGCATTAAAATTTTTATCGTTCAGGGCAATCGTGATCTGCTTGGCGCGGTCCGGCCGATAGTTGAAGAAAAACATCGAGTCACCTTCACGGATAGCACCTTCTTCAGAGAAGAGAACCGGAGTGATGAATTCGTCGTAGATGCCTTTCTTATATTCAGAGAGAACGTACTCTTCGGGTTTCACCAGGGTCTTACCGCTCTGACCTGTCATGCACTTGTATGCGCGCTCGATTTTCTCCCAGCGCCGATCACGATCCATTCCGATTGATCGACCCTGCATGCTCGCAAAGACAAAACCCGGATGCTGAAGAATGTCTTTAACGTATTTCACGCCTTTGTCTCTCGCTGTATCTCTTCCATCCATAAAGGCATGAAGGAAAATCCGGAGATCAGAATGTTCACCCAGGAGGCGGAGAATTTCTTTCAGGTGATTGATGTGGGCATGAACACCACCGTCAGAGAGAAGTCCCATCAAATGAATGCGCTTGTTACCTTTCTTCGCTGTCTGAATAAGTTCCTGAAAGCGAGGCATGTCACCAAGAGCACTTCTTGAGATCACTTCATTAATCCGTACGAGATCCTGGCGAACCGGTCTTCCGGCCCCAAGATTCAGGTGCCCAACTTCAGAATTTCCGGCGGTACCCTTGGGAAGGCCGACGGCCTCACCACCAGGTTGAATTGTAGTAAAAGGGTAATGAGAAAAAACCTCATCGATGTTTGGTTTTTTAGCAGTCCGAATTGCATTCTGATGAGAGGTATCGGGATTGTGTCCGAAGCCATCCAGAATCAGAAGTAACACTCTTGGACTGAGGCCTTGAATAGAATGCATAAAATCTCCCCGCTCACTGTATTTTATCTAAGACCCGGATAAATTGCATGCTCAATGACACGTTGACTCAGTTCATCAAATGAAGTTCATGGCGTTATGATTTCATGTTAAACTTTTTGCACACCCCGGGGGCCTGGTATACGTGAGATCGAAACTACTTACTGTTCTGATTTGTTGCTTCGTTTTCCTGATGGCCCTGGAAGGTTTCTCC
>JAYVHR010000157.1:0-3023 GCA_043771075.1 Bacteriovoracaceae bacterium | reverse complement strand
TACGCTGAAAGGTGAGAAGGTCACTCGTTTCTATACGAAGGGCAATTACCATCCGATTCTTGGACTCATTGGAATCGCGGATCTTATTCCTCAGCCCTGATTAATTTCTGAACCAGGTCGCGCCACAACGCTTGATCGTGACCTGATCTTTCCAGTCATTCGCCTGATCCACACTTGTATAAGTAATTTTCTCAGTGCCCACTGCACGGGCCTTCTGAATAAACTCACCATCAGTCCCGTCGAAAATATCGTGAACTGCATCTGAGTTCAGGACGTCTGCTGCTTCAGTGGCCTTACCAGTGAAGCAGATTTCGCCCATGAGAATCGGGCCCTGACATTCGAACCCGCTCTTCTCGATGTTATAGATTTTTCCGTCGTCTTTGCAGAACACCTGACCTTTGGCAAAGGCAGCTGAAGTCATGAGGAACAAAGCAGACAGAAAAATCGTTTTCATAAAAATACCCTGTTAGTTACAAGCCGTTTCTCTTTCTGAGAATACTCCGAGCTCTTGTGACTTATCAGAGACAACCTTACGAAGGGCCGTGAGGTTTTCCAGAGCGAGAGTCTGAGCTTCCTGAGATTCTTTTGCTTTGATGATGTCAGCGAGTTTCGCATCACACACCAGAGCTTTCATTTTCTTCAGCACGTAGGCTTTTACTTTCGTCTTATCATCCGGACGATCGGCCTTACCAAAAAAGTTAGTCCATGTTTCGCCGTTTTTCTCGGCCGCTGCAGCGTAGTTTGAGAAAGCAATCGTGAACTCTTCGATCTGTGCTTTTACTTCAGCTGTTTTCCAGACCGGAGCAGAAGCAGTGTTCAAATCAAGGACGAGGTCAAGAGTGCGGCGGACACGTGATTCCCAGAAAGAGAACGGGTCACTTGTGGCATCTGACTTCGAACACTCAGGAGAAGATGTCCCGATGTTCTTAGCACCTGAGGCCTGGTTCTCATCTGTACAGAACCAGTTCTTGTGCGCAGGAAGATCACCAGCGTAACCGTAGCTGATCGCCATGGCATCGTAGATTCCGATATCGTTCAGGTGTCTGAACGGACGACCAAGGTATTCCATGATCGAGCGTGAAACCGTTCCTTTATCACCGGAGTCAGTTGAACCGAGGTTACCTTTGAAGTTGTGGCGAAGACCAAGGTTGTGACCAAGTTCATGCTCGAGCATTTCTGTGAAATAACCTTTCATATAAGAGTCGAAAGTCACTCCGGCAGGAACCACTTCAAAGTGATTCTTGATCATCGGATCTTCGAGTTCCGGACGCTGAGAGTTCACTCTGAGTGCAAGCTTCTTTCCGAGCTTGATCGAGAAATCTTTTTTCAGCGAATTGATCTTCGCATTCGCTTCCAGGCTAAATTTTTTGATGATCTGGTTCGCCTGAGCGACCTGGCCCGCTTCACGAAGAGCGCGGATGTTTCCTGAGAGCGCAAACCACTTAGTGTACATCTCAATAATGTTCGGACCCTGAATCAGGACGTTCGCGGACATTGTCTCACCGGTAAACTGGTTGGCCACAGATGGCCCGAGACCGCCGTAACCAGCTTTGTTTTCTTCATCCCATTCAATGATGTTGTAACGGATGTCACCCGGGATAAGTTTCGCGTGACGGGGATCAGTTTTTTCAATGAACTCATATGAAAGTGGTTCAACACCAACGAGTTCCTTGAATTTCGCATTCCAGTTATTAAGGGCACCGGAGAAGTGCGGACGGTAAGCCTCCGGAACGTTCTTGATGAAGTACTTAATTTTCTCGCCGTTCTGAGTGATCGAGAAGCGTGTGATCTTTGTGTCTTTCGAACGTGTGGTTTCAAAGAACCCTACACCTTCGGTCGGAGCGCGTGTTGTGAATGCCGGGTTGAATCCGGAAGCAAGTTTCATATACCAGCGAACTGAGAATTCAGTCACCGGAGCTGTCTCAACATTTTCCGGGGCCGTATCTTTCGCGATCATCTTCGTCTTGATATCGAAAACCAGAGAAGTGAGATCGTAGTCGAATTCCGTTGTCGAACTTGATACTGCTTTGAGACTTGTGTACTCACCATCCGGATCAAGCATAGAGATTAGGTCAAGCGCCTGACCCAGGGCCGAAAGGTCTACCATGAGAAGACCTTTGTCTTCATCAACACCAACGATAGGCAGAGAGATAAGGTTACCCTGTTGTGATCTTTCCGAACAATCATTGGCGCAACCAATGAGTGAAAGAGCAGGAGATCCGTCTTCAAAGCGGCCGATCATCGTCCGAACATGAAGTGGCGGAAGGTCAGTGAGTTTAAGACCACCAAGTTCTTCGCTATTCTTGTCAGAAACTTTTGTGATCACGGCACCGAAAACGTTCTGCTCACCGAGAAGTGAAATCGGGAAACCAAGAAGAAGATTCTCTTCACCCTGTACTTGCTCGGCGGGAGCAGCTTCAGCCGTCTCAGTTGTCGTCGGAAGATTTTCAAGCATCTTCTGGGCACGGGCCGAAGAAATCGGGAGCATATTTTTCTTCAGAGCTTTCTGATTGATGAACATGGATTCAGAAATAACCTGCATGTCATGCTGACCGACGGAGATCGCTTTATTTGTATCTGCAGAGTTAGTGATGCGATTGTCTTTTTTCTTCTTCTCACCATTCAGTGTTTTAGAAATGGCCTTCACTGGATCAAGGCTTTCAATCTTCACGCAGGCAGTGGAGAGAACAGCAAGAGTGGCAACAGACAGAACAGAAGTAGTAATTTTCTTCAAGGGACACGCTCCGTGCAATGTGTTTGGGCGATGCGACAATATCAGAAATCCTTTTAAGATGAGGGACTTCGGAAATAATTACAGGGCCAAACTTTAGATCGCTAAATCACAGAAATTTCTAGGTTTTTTAATCTTCCCACCTCGATTGAGAACGATTTGGGAGTTCCGGTGTCAGATTAAGTTAGCGTATTCACACCAAACATCGTCTTACATCGCTGGACTTAGATGGTCGGATAAACAAAAATTTCTGCCTACGCTTTTAAGGAGAATACATGAAAGCATTGATGCT
>JAYVHR010000156.1:0-5133 GCA_043771075.1 Bacteriovoracaceae bacterium | reverse complement strand
CATCGGTACCAAACATCCTTGAGGGAGAAACTTATGTTTTCGAAAATTGCTCTTCTTACCATCCTCGCATCCACTCACGCATTTGCCTCTTATGAAGGTTCTACCTTCAACGAGATTAAAGATGTGATAAACGGAACGAACTTTGTTCCTCAGTCGGAGCTCGCCAAAGAAGAACTGGTCGTCTACCAGTCAGGAAAACTTCCTCAATACGCAATGAACATGATGAGCGTCTTCGGTAAAGGCAAAGACCTGAAAAGAGATGCCTTCAGAACAATCAGTGAAAAAGAAGATTCATACCCTAGAGTCGAAAAACTTCTTCACCCGAATGGTGTTTGTGTCACTGGAAAATGGACTATTACAGAAGAGAACGATTTCTCCGGTTACTTTAAAAAAGGCACTTCTGCACTTTTCGTCGGTCGTGCTTCAGTCGCAATGGAAAAAACAACTTCAAAAAGTGACAGAGGATTTGGATTCGCCGGCAAAATCTTTCCTACCATGAACCCTGATCAGCGCGTCCCTACGACAAACTTCTTTGCCGTGGACGTACTCATGGGTGAAAACACTCCCCGCTTTCTCGAAACTGCCGTAACCAACGAACCGGAAACCGGATTTAACATCCGCCTCATCAGACTCGGTATCAAGATCGCCAATATCCTGAAGCTCGCAGATAAGAGCCCGATGTTCAGACCTGTCACACCTATCGCCAAAATAGGCGAAGCTCCGGAAAAAGTTAAGTCCCCAAGATGGATGAAAATTTCTGCTGCGGACGGAACTCATATGAATGATGAAATAGATTTTCGCAGAGAAGTGCTGAAAGCGGTCAGTGACAACACCGTCCTGAAGCTCAAAGTGGAAGTTTCAAATACAACTAAAAACAATAAGAAGTCTGAGGGCTGGAAGCACGTCGGATTTATCGAAATCGATCATGCCAAAGTCAGCTACGGATGTGATCGTCAGCTTCATTTCGCTCACCCAAAAAATAACGATTAAATAGAAAGGCCGGGGGAAAACCCGGCCATCTTCTCTAAAACATTCTGCAATCCAGGGCCGTATTCTTTAAAACATGCCCGGTATGACGGAACTCCACCCGCCCATCATCACTCTCTCCGTTAACAATTATCGTAAACTTCCCCGAGTATTCTGCAACTCCCTGCCAGTCCATGAATTTGAGTTTTTCTTTCCAGATCGTTTTCTGTTCGAAATCACAGCCCCATCGGCTCTGGCAGGAATAGGGGACCAGATCAGCTTTTGTTACCGTGAGCTCATACATGTCCCGGGAAATTTCCGTGACGGTATAGGTAAGTTTTTTGTTCTGCGGATCCGTACATGTGAAATTATCGGAGGCAAAAACATTCGAACAGAGTACCAGGGTAAGAACCAAGAATTTCATAAAGACTCCTTTTGGGTTTCCAGGAGAATAGGTGAAGTTGAGGTATTAATAAAATTCATAATTCGCATATCAGACATCTACCATTCGAATACCTCTATTCAGTTATTTTCGATGACTTATGCGGTTTTGGCTGAAACTACGCCTGACTAACCTGCTCCCGGATATTAAGAAATCCCTCCACAGTCACTCCACAATTCACTTCTACCCCGGAAGAAGATTCCGCAAAATTATTGTCGGGAATATAGAAAAATACTGATTTTATTATCGTTCTGGATTTTCCTTCGCTAGGCCGCTGAGACTTTCAAATTCTATGTCAAAGTTTGTTCACACCACACGCACAAGACTTATGGATGAGTCTTGTTTAAACCACGGAAGGAGAAAAAGATGGCGAAGATGATTCTTTCACTGGCCCTCGTCAGTGTTCTGGTCTCGCAGACAGTAGCAGCGGCAGTCCCTACTCAGGCGCTCACATTTGGAACGAATGTCACGATTGAGAACGCGACCGCATCAATGGAAGAAAAAATCCGGATAGCAGAAGAGCTCATCAAAAGAGTCATTGCAACGGAGGAATTCAAAAATCGTGTTATCGGCTACACTTATAATGGCGTACGAAAATACGTTGATAATGGGGGCTTCACTAATGAGCAGATCTATCAGAAAATTCTGGACGGCGCTGAAACGCTGAACAAAATCTCTGACAATCAGATTGATATCCAGATCGAGATGTATTACGCGGCCACCAGTACAGTTGGCTATACTTATGCGAATGTTTCCAAGATTTATGCCAATACGAAATTCTACGACAATTACTCGGCAGCTACGATCACTGGGAACATGACACACGAGTGGCTTCACAAGCTTGGGTTTGGACATGCTTCTTACTACAGTGTCAGCCGTGACTCCTCAGTTCCCTATGCCATTGGCTTTATCATGCGTGATATCGCGGCCACTATTAAGCTCGATGATCCGTCTCCCGAGTTCTTCACCGCTGCTTCAAACCTTTCGCTTACAAACACAATTTCTAATGTGACGTTGAAGTGGAGTGCAGCGACTTCTTCAAGTGGAATTGAGAGCTACAAGATTTATCGTAAACTCTCAGGCTCGACATCAACTTATCTTCAGAGCACAACGACATCTCTAACGTTCGGCCAGGCTCGCCCGACATCAGCAGCAACTTACTATGTGAAGGCGACAGACAAGTCAGGCAAGACGCTGAACTCTGCAACTGTTGAGTTTGGCCCACTGACTGCACCGACAAGTGTAACAGCTACGAAGACAACAACTACGGCCACAGTAAATTGGGCCGCAGCTAAATCTTCAGCAGGCGTGAAAGAATATAAGGTGTATCGTAAGCTTTATGGATCTTCGACTTACTATCTGCAGGGAACGACAACTTCGTTGTCCTACTCTCAGACGAAACCGACTTCGACTGCTTATTATTATGTGAAAGCGGTGGATGTGACTGGCGAGACGAAAAATTCTGCGACTGTGACTCTTTCAAAATAGTTTAACTTTCGGCCAGGGCCTGGTGGCTCTGGTCTTCAAAACTCAATACCATCTATCTTTACTTTTCTGTGCTTGTAGGAAATTTCTTCTAAATAATTGCGAGCAGGAAATGACTTCCTTTCAGATATAGCAAAATCCCACATGCTTTGAACACTGTAGAAGGATATCTTTTTCCCGATTCCTGGAAGCTGGATAATTTCTAACCAACGTCTGAAATCTACATCGTTAGTACCAGCTAATTGCTTCAGAGCTATGGCATATGTTGAACCTGAACCGCCTAAATGAGCTCCTGACATGTATTGAAAATGAGTATCGAGCAGAGGTCCAAACCATAAATCATTCTGAGAGCGATGAACATCATCCATCTTCATCATTTCATTACATGCCTGCTGATCAACCGAAAATTTCATCACTATCGATTTTTTCGAATTGTTCACAATAAATTTTTTGATTTCTTCTTCAGTCTGCATGTAGGCTCGTGGAGAGGGAAGAAACATTCCTTCAAATCCATTTTTCAGAATGGGGGAAATCATGTGTTTTGGATTGATACTTATACCCGTCCAGCGAACGTGAGATGAACAATCAATTTTTGCAACAATATGACCTATCGCCTTTCTCGAAGCATCCTGCAAATCATTCTCTCGAAGCGCCAAAGCTTGTGATCTGAGAAAACTGCTTATTAAATTTTTATTTGAAGAGTATTGAAGTTTATGAGCAGCAGGAACAATAATAATTTTCAAGGTAGGGCCTGAAGCCAGGGAGTTAATTGAAAGGGCCATCGATAGGGTCAGTAAAATGAGCTTCGCCACATCTCAATTATTGACCGGATTATAGTGTCCTTAAATGAGCCTTGAACTAATAACAGAGGAGTGTTGAAACAATTGACAGCAAACCCATGGGTAACTCTGCCATTCTTCAACTGCTGGCTAAAAAAAAAGCCAGGGGCGCGAGACCCTGGCTTTAAAACTCTCAATATGCTTACAACAAAGCTATGGTGCCCGGTGAGGGACTCGAACCCCCACGCTCGCGCATTAGGTTCTAAGCCTAACGTGTCTACCAATTCCACCAACCGGGCATCGATATCGAGAACTGAAATTATGGATTTGGTCGCCAAAATTGGCAAGGGATTAAGCTGACTTCTTGCCCGGCGTCGCAGGTTTTTTCTCGTACTTCTCGAGGTCTTTCTTCGCTTTATCGAGGAGATTCTGGAGGGCAGTTTTCTCCTGGCGGAGTTTGTTCGTCTCTTTTTTCATCTCTCCGAGCTGGTTACGGCTCTCCACAATATCCTGTGTGAGCTTCTTCACTGAGTTTTCCAGATGACTGATTCTCACCTTACTCTGACCATCTTCTGCCGTCGCCGTATTGCGGTTCACTGCCATGGCATTCTGGTATTTCATTTCCAGATCCTTGACCTTAGTATTTGATTCTTTCAGATATGTTTCAAGAAGCTGAACCTGACCCTGCAGGCGTTTGACTTCCATCTCTCCCTGCTGAGGTCCACCGTTACCCTGACCGAGTCTGGCCGTTTGCTCCGCCTTCTTCAGGGCATCGCTCAATTTAACTTTTTCCTGCTTGAGTGACATAAGCTGTATCATGTCAGCAGAAGTGCGATCCTGGAGCTTAGAGATCTCTTTCCGGGTCATCTCCACCTGAGTTTTCATCTGATCATTTGAAAGTTGAAGCTTTCTCATTTCATCTTTCGAATTCTCATCACCTTTCTGGGCCTCGAGAGAGGCAGAAAGAGTGGTCATCTTAGCTTTATACATCTCAACCATTTTATTCTGGTTAACAACCTGTCTTTCAAGTTCCTTAATCTGCGTTGTCTGGGAGTGAGCCCCGCCGCCGGCCATGTGCTTATTCGCCTGCTCCAGACGCGATTGCATCAGGGCAATTTCCTGGTCTTTTTTCTCGAGCGCTTTTGAATATGTCTCGCGAGTCTTATCGACCATCGTATCTTTCAGAGTGGCGATCCGCTGAAGCTTTTCGATTTCCTTGCCCAGATGAGTTTCTTTCTGGTTGGATTCCAGCTGAACTTTGCGGGTCATCTTTTCCATTTGACGGAATTCTTCCGCCATCTTCGCTTCTCTTTCTGTCGGCATCTTACCATTCTGTTTCAGGATCTGATCAAGTCTCGATGGCTCATCCTCATTCACAATAATGTTTGCGGCGTCTTCTTTGACCTTATCCAGCTTCGCCTGTGTGTCCCGTTGAATTCGGAGTTCACTCGTGACAGTCAT